>JBCCAW010000144.1:0-11387 GCA_039814655.1 Myxococcota bacterium
CTCGTACCAACAGGACTAGCTCTTAATCGAATGGCAACAAAGTCAGGAAAGATGCCAAAGTCTTGGAGCGATCGATTGGCCAAGGTCAGCTGGACGCAGGTGGAGACCGGCTCGGCGATCACCTGGAAGTACCCGAGCTGCGTGCTCGAGGGCGACGACAGCATCGGCGAGTTCTACAGCGTCGCGCTCACAAATAACGCGCAGCAGGCCGACACGGGCACCAAGATGGTGCACGTCGGCAAGCGCACGCGCTCGACCATCGTCTCCAAGGGCATCAGCGCCGGCCGGGGCGTGCAGACCTACCGGGGCGGCGTCTCCATCGCGAAGAACGCCGAGGGCGCGCGCAACTACACGGTCTGCGACTCGCTGCTCATCGGGAGCGAATGCGGCGCGCACACGGTCCCCTACGTCGACGTGGCAAACCCGAGCGCGCAGCTCGAGCACGAGGCGACGACCTCGCGCATCGGCGAGGACCAGCTCTTCTACTGCCAGCAGCGCGGCCTCTCGGAAGAGGACGCGGTCAGCCTCATCGTCAACGGCTTCGCCAAGGAAGTCCTCCAGGAGCTCCCCATGGAGTTCGCCGTCGAGGCGCAGAAGCTCCTCGGCGTCAGCCTCGAAGGCGCGGTCGGCTGAGCCACGGCTCCCGCCCCAGCGACCAGAGAAAGAAGCACGCGATGCTCACCATCGAAAACCTCCACGCGAGCGTGGACGGCAAGGCGATCCTCAAGGGCCTGAACCTCCGCCTCGAGGCGGGGCAGGTCCACGCGATCATGGGCCCCAACGGGGCCGGCAAGAGCACGCTCAGCTACGTGCTGAGCGGCCGTGAGGGCTACGAGGTGACCGAGGGCAAGGTCCTCCTCGAGACGCCCGCGGGCGAAGTCGACCTCCTCGAGCTCGAGGTCGAGGATCGCGCGGCGGCCGGGGTCTTTTTGGCCTTCCAGTACCCCGTCGCCATCCCCGGCGTCTCGAACCTGCACTTCCTCCGGACGGCGCTGAACAGCGTCCGGAAGGCGCGCGGCGAGGACGAGCTGAACGGCGCGCAGTTCATGAAGCTCGCCCGGGCGAAGGCGAAGACCGTGGAGCTCCCGAAGGAGCTCCTGAAGCGGGCGGTGAACGACGGCTTCAGCGGCGGCGAGAAGAAGCGGAACGAGATCTTCCAGATGGCCGTGCTCGAGCCGCGGCTGGCCATCCTCGACGAGACGGACTCGGGCCTCGACATCGACGCGCTCCGCATCGTGAGCGAGGGCGTGAACGCGCTCCGGAGCCCGGAGCGCTCCATGCTGGTCATCACGCACTACCAGCGGCTCCTCGACCACATCGTCCCGGACGTGGTGCACGTGCTCGTCGACGGCCGCATCGTGAAGAGCGGCGACAAGAGCCTCGCCCTCGAGCTCGAGGCCCAGGGCTACGACGAAATCCGGCAGGCAGCGGCGGTCTGATGGCGCTCCTCGACACCTCGCGGGCGGCACCGGGCACCGGCGTCGCGCCGCTGCGGAGCACGGCGATGGCCGCGCTGGCGGCGAGCGGCCTCCCCGGACGCAAGACCGAAGCCTGGCGCTTCACCTCCGTTCGCGAGCTGACCTCGGCGGACGCGACACCCGCGTCCGGCGGGCTGGTCGTCGACGCGCCGGCGGGGGTGGACGTGAAGCGGCTCCAGGGCGAACTCCCGGCCCAGGTCGCGGGCTGGCTCGCGGCGGTCCTGCCCACGCTCCCGAACGAGCATTTCGTCGCCCTCAACGGCGTGCTCGCCGACGAGCTCGTCGTGGTGCACGCGACGGGTCCCGTGGCCGGGCCCGTGACCGTGACGCACGCCGGCGCGGCGGAAGGCGCCGTGAGCACGCCGCGGCTGCTGGTGGTGCTGGAGGCGAACGCCGAGCTGACCCTCATCGAGCGCTTCGCCGGCGGCTCCAAGGGGCTCACGAACGCGGTGACCCAGCTGCGCCTTGGCGCGAACGCCGGGCTCCGTCACGTGCGCGTGCACGACATGCAGGAGGCCTCGCTCATCGGGGCCCTCGGCGTCGCTCAGGGTCGCGACAGCCGCTACCGGTCGCTGGTGGTGAGCCTCGGCGGACGCCTCGCACGCCTGGATCTCCGCGTGCGCCTCGAGGGCGCCGGGAGCCGCTGCGACCTCGACGGCCTCTACCACGTGGACGGTACGGACCACGTCGACCACCACCTCCGCGTCGAGCATCACGCGCCGCGCGCAACGAGCACGCAGACCTACCGGGGCGTGCTCGACGGGCAGGGCGTCGCGGTCTTCGACGGTCAGGCGCACGTCACGCGCACGGGCCCGGGCGCGGAGGCGCATCAACAGAACCGCAATCTGCTCCTGAGCCCGGGCGCCCGGGCGCACACCAAACCGCACCTCGAGATCGACCACGACGAGGTCGTCGCGAGCCACGGCGCCACGGTGGGCTCCCTCGACGAAGACGCGCTCTTTTACCTTCGGGCCCGGGGCGTGCCCCGGGAGGACGCGCGGACGATCCTCATTCATGCGTTCCTGCGCGAGCTCCTCGAGCGCGCGCCGGACCCGCTCCGCGGCGAGCTGGCCGAAGCGCTCCGGACCCGGCTCCCGCGCGGCGAGGTGACCGCGGCCATGGAGCTCACCCTCGACATCGACGCGATGAACGGCGGCGAGATGAACGGCGGCGAGATGAATGGCGGCGACGCATGAGTACGGCGCCCGCCACGGCCACGCAGGCCTTCGACCTCGCATCCGTACGCGCCGCCTTTCCGGCGCTCCAGCAAGAGGTGCATCCGGGCAAGGCGCTCGTGTACCTCGACAGCGCGGCGACGGCGCTCAAGCCCCAGCCGGTCCTCGACGCGACCATGAACGCCTACGCGAAGGACGTGGCGAACGTGCATCGGGCCGTGCACGCGCTCAGCCAGCGGGCCACGGCCAGCTACGAAGGCGCGCGGGACACGGTGCGGGACTTCCTGGGCGCGTCCGCCCGCGAAGAGATCATCTTCGTCCGCGGCGCCAGCGAGGCCCTGAACCTGGTGGCCGCGAGCTGGGGCGGCGCGAACCTTGGCGAGGGCGACGAGATCCTCCTGACGGAGCTCGAGCACCACTCGAACATCGTGCCCTGGCAGCTCGTGGCCGAGCGCACCGGCGCGAAGGTCCGGCACGTGCCCATCACGGACGCCGGCGAGGTGACCCTCGAGGCCTTCGAGGCAAAGCTGAGCTCGAGGACGAAGGTCTGCGCCTTCGCGCACATCTCGAACAGCCTCGGGACCGTGCTGCCGGTGCAGGCTCTGGCCGAGCGCGCCCACGCCGCGGGCGCCATCGTGGTCGTCGACGGCGCCCAGGGCGTAGTGCATGGGCCCGTGGACGTGAAGGCGCTCGGCGCGGACTTCTACGCTTTCAGCGGCCACAAGCTCTACGGCCCGACGGGCATCGGCGTGCTCTACGGGCGCCAAGAGCTGCTCGAGGCCATGTCGCCCTGGCAGGGCGGCGGGGACATGATCGACCGGGTCACCCTCGACGCGGGGTCGACCTGGAACGACCTCCCCTACAAGTTCGAGGCGGGCACGCCGAACATCGCCGGCGCCATCGGCCTCGGCGCGGCCATCGAGTGGCTCGAGGCTCTGGGCCTGGGCCAGGTCGCGGCGCACGAGGCCGAGGTGCTCGCGTACGGGCACGCGCGCTTGGCCGAGGTGCCGGGGCTCACGCTCGTGGGCAACGCGCCGGAGAAGGCCAGCGTCCTGGCCTTCACCCTCGAGGGCATTCACCCGAGCGACGCCGGGACCATTCTCGACGCCGAGGGCATCGCCATTCGCACGGGACACCACTGCGCCCAGCCGGTGATGGACCACTTCAGCGTGACCGGAACCGCCCGGGCCAGCCTCGGCGTGCACAACGGCACGGACGACATCGATGCGCTGGTGCAGGGTCTCGCGCGCGTCCGCGCGTTCTTCGGGTGACGTGCAGAGAAGGCGGCGCCCATGACGCAGCGTGATTTCGACGTCGAGGCCCTGAAGGTCCATCGCATCGAGCCCCCGGGGCCGAAGAAGGCCAAGCGGCACCTCGGCGTGCTCGGCCAGTCGGCGCCGGAGCTACGGGACCTGGACGAGGCCTTCGGCGGCCCGGCGGAAGGCGCCGCCGTCGAGGCCGTTGCCGCAAGCGAACTCGAAGAGCGGGTCGTCGAGACGCTCAAGACCATTCATGACCCGGAGATCCCGCTCAACATTTACGACCTGGGGCTGATCTACGGCATCGACGTGGACGCGGCCGGCGAGGTCGAGGTGCGCATGACGCTCACGGCCCCGGCCTGCCCCGTCGCCGGGCAGATCGTCACGGACGTCGCCGACCGCGTGGGCCGCACGCCGGGCGTGCGCAGCTCCCACGTGAAGCTCGTCTGGGATCCGCCCTGGACGAAGGACCTCATGACCGAAGACGCGCTCCTCGAGCTCGGGCTGATCTAGCGGGTCTTCGGAAACGGAAACGGAAACGGAACCCGCTCCGCTACTCACCCTCGTACGCCGGCTCTCCGGGCCCCCGGTAGCGGTCCAGCGGGCTCCTGACCGCGTCGCTGCCGAAGTACCAGCCGCTCCCTCCGGGGTCGCCGACGAGCAAATGGAGCACCACGCGCGTGGCCGCGCTCGGCGGTTTCATGCCGAGGTCCGCCGGGGCCGCGCCGCGCGCCTCCGCCACCGGGCGCGTGAGGTCCGTCTCGATGTAGCCCGGCGTGCAGGCATTCACGACGAGGTCTGGGCGCTCCCGCGCCAGGTGAATCGTATAGGCGTTGAGGCAGGCCTTCGAGAAGCCGTAGTGGTTCCGGCCCCCGGTCTTCGCCTTCGCGAGGTAGGTCTGCATCAGCCTCTCCACGTCGGCCCAGGTGACCTCGGGCCGGACCAGACGTCGCTGCATATCCGGCGCGCAGCGGGCTACGTACATGGGCCCGGAGGCGGACGAGACGTTGACCACGCGCGGCCGGCCCGGCGCGTCCCGGTCGAGGAGCGGGATGAAGGCATCGCAAACGCGCTTCGGTCCCCAGGTGTTCACCGCGAGCACGGCCGCCGCGTCGTTGGATCCGAGGCCGATGCCCGCGTTGTTCACGATTCCCGTGAGCTTTCCGCCGCCTTCGCCGAGCCCCGTCGCCGCCGCCTGTACGGATGCCGCGTCCGTGACATCGAGCGACAGCCCCTCCAGGCGTCCGGCCCAGGCGGCGTCTTCCTCGACGAGCGTCGCCACGGCGGCGCGCCCGCGCTCTCTGTCCCGGGAGCCGAGGAACACGTGCGCGTCGGGGACCTCCGTCAAGAGGGCTCGCACCACGGCGAGGCCGATGCCCTTGTTGCCGCCAGTGACCAGGTACCGTCGTGTCATGGAAGCGGTGTACCGGGACCGGGCGCACCAGGTCCACGGCTGCGGACCCACCGCCGCGCGGCAACCTGCTAGCCTGCGCGCCATGCTTCGTCGTTTCGTGGCGCCAGCCCTCCTTCTGGCGTTGGCCTGTGGCTCCGAGGATGCCCTCTCTCCGGCCGATATCCCCGAGGGCGCGCCGCCCATCGACCGCTTCGATGGGGAGTGGCTGAGCGAGGACTTCGGCTACGCCGTGTCCATTCAGGGCCGCATGGGCACGGTCACCTTCTCGAACGGCTGCGCGAACCCCGTCGGCGGGCTGCTGCTCGTCATCCAGAGCGAGGACGGTCTCCGTTTCGAGGGCCTGCAGCTCTTTCGGGACGGCGTCGTGCGCGAGGTCATCGGCCGGCTCGTGGAGCCCAATACGCTGCGCATGACCGGCAACCGGACGACCTGGGACCTGCAGCGTGTGGGTGCGGACGACTCGGTCTCACCCGATGACATTCCCGCCGACGCGCCGCCGATCAGCACCTTCGACGGGGAGTGGCTCAGCGAGGACTTCGGCTACGCGATGAACATCAGCGGCCGGCTGGGCACGGTGACGCTCTCGGACTCCCCCGTGAATCCCCCGGGCGAGCTCATCCTCGTCATCCAGAGCGATGAGGGGGCACGCTTCGACGGTCTCCACGTGTTTCGCGACGGCCTCGTCGAGGAGGTGATCGGGCGACTCACGGAGCCGAACCTCCTGCGCATGACCGGGGACCGCATGAGCTGGGACCTGCAACGCATCAGCAACGCGGCGCCCGTGGCCAACGCGGGCATGAGCCTGGCGAGCAGCGTGGGCGCGCTGGTCACGCTCGACGGGAGCCTGAGCAGCGACCCGGACCCGGACGACGTGCTGAGCTATACCTGGACGCAGGAGTTCGGTGACCCGGTCACCTTGGGCCGTGACGACGCCCCCGTGGTCACCTTCCTCGCTCCGCGCACGCCTCAGCTCCTCGAGTTCCGGCTCACCGTGCGCGACCCGGAAGGCGCCGAGGACTCGGCCATAGTCGTGGTCACGGTGCTCGCGGACACCATCTAGCGGCGCTCCCTCGCGTTCGGCCGCGAGCGCCAGGATTGCGCGACGGCGAAGCAGAGACGCCGCGGACGGGCTCCGCCGTAATCCCATTTATCGTTGACACAAGTATTGTGGCGGCGCAGACACCGGGGATGAACGTGGGTTCCCAGGGCGCGGCGCCGGAGCGCCGCACGGCGCTCCTTCCGGAGCCCACGGCGACGCAACGCGTGTATCTGGAGCTCCTGCGTACCCACGAGGCCTTCGAGACCGCGGCGGCGCGCTTCTTCAAGGGCTACGGCGTTACCGGGCAGCAGTTCAACGTGCTCCGGATCCTCTACGTGCGGGCGCACGAGGCGGGCATTCCCTGCAGCGCCATCGCCGGGCGCTTGCTCAACCGCGTCCCGGACATGACGCGGCTCCTGGACCGGCTCGAGCGCGCGGGGCTCGTGTCCCGGGCGCGCTGCGCGGAGGACCGGCGCGTCGTCCGCGCGCAGCTCACGGCCGAGGGTGTGGCCCTCGTCGAGCGCATTCACGCGCCGCTCCTCGCCTTCCACGACGACCTGGCCGGCTCTCTCAGCGGCGATGAAGCACGCCAGCTGGTGCGGCTTCTCGAACGAGCGCGGGCTGAACCCTCGAAATAATCGGGGTCAACCCTAGCTTTTCGTGCATACTCGGAAACGAGGACTCTTGTCCTGAGCGCTTCCTGCGTCGAGGATGTGATCAGTGCTGTCGAAGTCTGAACCTCGGTCACTCCCCATTCAGGGCCCTTTCTCCTGAAACCGAATCTTCTGCGTTTAGTTCTTGTCGAACTTTCGTTTAGGGGCTAGGAAAGTCATCATGAACGCGCTGATCCTCGACGACGCGACGATTCGGGCCCTCGAGCCCACGCTCATCGGGTACGCACAGAAGCGGGTGGGTCGCCCGGACCTGGCACATGACCTCGTCCAGGAGACCTGGGCCGCGGCGCTCGGGTCCTGGAACAGCTTCGCCGGGCGCTCCAGCCTGCGTACCTGGCTCGTGAGCATCCTCCGGCGAAAGATCATCGACGTCTACCGCCGGGAGCGGCCCAGCGTCAGCTTCCTCGAGGAGCGCCACGGCGACCCCGCGGGCGATCCGCAAGACAAGGCCCTCGACGACCAGGCGGCCGTGGCCCACGTGGAGGTCGCGCTGCGGCGGCTCCCGGAGAAGGAGCGCACGGCCGTCGAGCTCATCGACGTGCGCCAGCTCGAGCGGGACGAAGCCGCGGAGGCCATGGGCGTGACCCGCAACCACCTCCGCGTGCTCCTGCACCGTGGCCGGCACAAGCTCCGGGCGAGCCTCGAATCCCGCGAGCGCGTCGCCGCTTGAGCCCTCTTCGGCGCCTGCCGCCCCAGCGCGGGCTCAGCTCTCGTCGCGCAGGCCGAGCTCCTTCATCTTCGTCTGAAGGGACTTGCGGCTGATCTTGAGGAGCTTGGCCGCGCGCGTGACGTTGCCTTCGGTCTGCGCGAGGGCGCGCACGATGAGCTCCTTTTCGAGCCGTGACGTCGCCTGACGAACCACGTCCTTGAGCCCCGCGGAGGCATCGAGCGCGTCGGCCACGGCGCCCATGTCCACGCGCTCGACGCCGCTCGTGCGCACCTGGAGCTCCGGCGGCAGGTGCTCCATGCCGATGCGCGGCCCGTCCACGAAGAGCATGCAACGCTCGACGACGTTCTCGAGTTCGCGAATGTTGCCGCGCCAGGGCGCCCGGGAAAGGTGCGCCACGACCTCGGGTTCGAAGCCCTGCACCTCGCGCCCGAGCCGCGCGCTGAAGCGCGCCACGAAGTGGTCGAGGAGCAAGGGAATGTCCGTGGCCCGCTCGCGGAGCGGCGGCAAGGCCACGTTGACCACGTGCAGCCGATAGTAGAGGTCTTCCCTGAAGCGACCGGCTTCGATCTCCGCGGGCAGGTCCCGGTTCGTCGCCGCCACGAAGCGCACGTCGACGCGGAGCGTCTTGATGCCGCCGACGCGCTCGAACTCCTGCTCCTGAAGCGCGCGGAGCAGCTTTACCTGCATGCTCGGCGGAATCTCGGCGATCTCGTCGAGAAAGAGCGTACCGCCGTCGGCGAGCTCGAAGCGCCCCGGCTTGCTCGTAGCGGCGCCGGTGAAGGCGCCACGCTCGTAGCCGAAGAGCTCGGACTCGAGAAGCTCGGCGGGGATGGCGGCGCAGTTGACGCGGATGAAGGGCGCCGCCCGGCGGGCGCTGTGCTCATGGAGCGCCTTGGCCACCAGCTCCTTGCCCGTACCCTCTCGCCGGTGATGAGCACGGTGCTCGGTGTGTCCGCGACGCGCTCGATGAGGCCATAGACCTCCTGCATGGGCGGAGAGACGCCGATGATGCCGTGGCGGCCGAGGGCGTCGCTCGCCACCGCCGCGGGCGTGGCGTGTACCGCATCGAGGTCCCGGCTTCGCGCAGCCTTGCGCACCACGGCCTGAAGCTCGTCCCGGTCGAAAGGCTTGGTCACGAAGTCGAAGGCGCCGAGCTTGAGCGCCTCCACGGCCGTGTCGATGGTCCCGTGGGCGGTGATCAGAATCACCGGCACGTCCGGGTGCGCCTCGCCCACGTGGCGAAGGAGCGCCATGCCGTCCATCTCCGGCATGCGGAGGTCGCTGATGATCACGTCGACGTGATGCTCCAGCAGCCGGGCCTGCGCCTCGGCGCCGTTCGCGACGGCGAGCACGTCGTAGCCGTCCCGGCGGAGCTGCGCGCTCAGGACGCGACGCAGGTTTGGCTCGTCGTCGGCGACGAGCACCTGCGGTCGCTCGAGCGCCGCGTCTTCGCTCAAGAACCCTCGGGGAGGCAGCGCGGAGTGCCTTCGCCCACGGCGTCGCCGGCGAGGCCCGTACAGAGGTACACGAAGACCGCGCTCTGTCCCGGAGCTGCGACGACGGCCTCGTCGCGGACGGTCCCGACGACCTGAGTCTCGACGGAATCGACCTCCTCCCCGAAGAGGCCGTTGGCCGTGGTCTCGGCGGTGAGGAGCGTCGCCACGCGACCCGGGTCGCCTTCGGCGAAGACATAGGCCGAACCGGCCGCCGGCTCCCCGAGGACTGTCGATGTGGGCGCACCCACCAGCAGGTCGCCACCGCCCGCGCCGTCGAAGTTGGCGATGGCCACGCTGCTGCCGAAGGACGAGCAGCTCACGTCGGCCGTCGCCGCGGGGCAGCTCAGCGGGCCGCCGGGAGCCGGGACGGGGTCGTCGGAGGTGTCCGAGAGGGCGCATCCCGCCGCCCCGGTGAAGTTGCTGATGGACCAGCGGCGTACCGTGCCCGCCATGGGATCGCCGATCACCACGTCGAGGCCCGCCTCCGGCCCGAGGTCGCCGAGGGCCATGGACCCGCCCCCACCGGGGGGCGCGAAAGCGGAGCGCACGCGGACGTCGTCGAGGCAGCCGAGCGTCACGAGCGTGAGCGCGTCGTCCAGCTCACCGGTGCCCAGGCCGAAGACCACGACCCGATCGTCCATGGGCGCGGCGGCGAGAAACACCGCGGCATCCCCGCGCAGGCCTGGCACGGTCTGGGGCTCCGGCGCGACGGCCAAGCGCGTTCCGAGGCGCGACGACGTTCCCAGCATGGCGTCCGCGGGTTGCTCGAGGGCCCGCACGCCGAGGCCCCGATCGAGCACGTAGATGCGCGCGTCACCGGGCGCGCCAACGAGGGCGACGCCGAGGCTCTCGAGGGCTTCCGGGAGCGCCGCGACCTCGGCCCCGAAGCGAATGCCGTCCGGGCCGTTGACCTCGACGGTGCTCGAGGGCTCGCCCTCGCACTGAACGCGGAGCACGCCCGTGTCCACGGGGTTGCCCGGAGGCGGCGCAGACCCGATGACCACACAATCGCGGAAGGCGAAGGGACGGCCCCCGCCGATGGTCGTGTCGACGTTCGATAGGCCAGCCACGGCCGCGCCGGTGGCCGGTCCGCAGCTCGCGTCCTCGCAGCCGTCGAGAATGCGCCGTACGTCGAGGGACGCCGCGCTCCAGACGCCGAAGACCTGATGCGTCGAGCCGAGCCCGCCGGAAAAGACGATGCGGGACGCGCGACCGCTCGCGCCGCTATCGGTCGTATAGGTTGCGAGCACCGCGCCCTGGTTGGTACCGCCGACGCGGTAGCCGAGGAGCGGCGTCGTGTCCTCGAGGCTGTCGACGTCGCTCAAGAACGTGCAGCCGCCGAGGACGAGGGCGAGGGCGACGTAGCGTGGGTTCACCATGGGCCGGGCCACCATCAGAAACGCAACCGAAAGGCGCCGCCGCCGCCGCCGGCACGCAGGTTCAAGGTGGGAACGAGGGTCCAGTCCCGCGGCTCGAGCACGCGCCCCGTCGTAGGCGGCAAGGGGTCGCGCACGAAGTAGTAGATGGACAGGAGCCCGAAGAGAGCGCCGAGACCGAAGCCGGCGTCGGCGCCGTAGTTGAAGAAGCGCGTCCGCTGGAAGCGGTCGTCGCCGCTCGCGAGGCGTCCCGCGTCGAGGTCGCCCTCCAGGTCCGACTCGAGGCTCGAGGCCCGCAGCGCAAGCGCCACGCCAGCGCCAACGCTGGCGACGCCGAGCGTGAGCATGGCCCAGCCTCCGCCACGGGAGGGGCGCCGCTCGAGCTCGATGCGCAGGGGCACGAGCTGGCCTCGGGGGATCTCGACGTCCTCGTCCCAGTCCTTCATGCCCGGAGCACGCACGGTGATGCGGCGCGTGCCCGCGTCCACGTCGCCTTCGAAGGGCACCTCGCCCACGGCCTCGCCGTCGACCAGCACGTCGGCGCCGGGGATGTTGGCCACGACGCGAATCTTGCCGAAGCGTGTTCGGTCGAGGGTGAGCTCCTCCGAGTGCGTCTCGCCGAGCTCGACCTGCACCGTGCGCTCCTGCACCTCGTAGCCCGGACGCTCGATCCAGATGCGGTGCTCGCCGGTCGGGAGCACGTTCTGGAAGGGCGTCGTCCCGATGGCGCCCTGGGACCGGTCGTCGATATAGACGGCGGCGCCGGGCGGGTCCGTGACCACGCGGAGGTAGCCGAGGAACTCGCC
>JBCCAW010000807.1:0-1966 GCA_039814655.1 Myxococcota bacterium
CCGCGCGGGCCTCGTCCTCCGTGAGGGCCTTCGGCAGGAAGCGCTGAATGACGGTGATCTCCGCCCGCTCCTTGTCCGCAAGGTCCTGGCGTCCGCCCTCGGCATACTGCGCCGCGGACTCGGTCCGCGTCTTGACCGCCCGCATGAGCACGGCGAGCTCGTCGGCCTCTTCGAGGTCGCCGCCCTTGGCCAGCTCCGCCTCGCCAAGCTGGCTCTTCAGCATGCGGAGCGTGTCCCGGGCGACCGTGTCCTTGGCCTTCATGGCCGCCTTGAGCTCCGCCATGATCTTGGGTCCGAGTGCCATGCGGAGACCGTAGCAGGTCGAAGCGCCTGCCGATGCGGAGGCTGCGACCTTCTCGGGAGCGCCGATGCGCGCCGCCCGCCGCTCGCGCTCACGCCGGGTGCCGGGACTCCGGCGGCCCGGGCTCGGCATCCAAGGACGACACCGCAGAGCCGCCACGTGTGTCGCGTCTCCCCCCTTGGCCGCGTGGCCGTGCGGCGAGGGGGCGAGGGCCGTCACGGCCGGGTCCGGAGCGACACGGAGCCCCCCTCGGGCCGTCACCACGGACGCTTCGCCCTTGGCCCTCGTCGCGTCTAGTCGAATGAAATCATTCGATGTTTCGTCCCCCGCACCCCTCCCCTTCCGCGCGGAGGTTGGCACCGCTCCTGCAGTGCGCTCCGAGCGTCCGGCGCGCTGGAAAGAGCCGGCAACGGAAGGCGGAGACTGATGAAGAAGGAAACGACGATGGGTATGCGGCACGGCCTCGGGCCCGTGCTGCTCGTCGGCATCGCGCTGGCGATGGTCGGCTGTAGCGAGGCGGGCGGACCGACGCTCCCGGGCAGCGGCGAGGCTCCAGCGCCGGGCGGCGATACGGCCCTGGACCCGAACCTCGGGGACCCCGCGCTCGGCGACGGGATCGATGCGAACGGTGAGCTGCCCCGGGACGATCTCCCGAGACTGGAGCCTCCCATGGGGCCCGGCACCGGCTCCCCGCGCGACCCCTGGGAGCCCATCATGATGGACCCGGAGAACGAGCCCGCGCCGGAGGACCCGCCGGAGGCCGAGGATCCCCGCGATGAGCGCCCGGAGCCCGAGCCCCCGCGAGGTGGAGGAAACGAGGACCGGCCGGAGGTGCCGAACGGGCCCGAGCGTTTCGGCTCCGGGGAGGTCGTCTGGACCGAGCGCATGGACACGCCGGAGCTGGCGCTCGCCACGGTCGAAATGCTCGAAGGCGAGGAGCGCTGCGCCCCGGTCTTCTTCGGCGGTACTTGCGCGATCGTCATCTGCGAGAACGCCAAGGAGCGGCGCGTCGACGCGGGCCGCGTCGTGGTCGCCGTGGGCGATGACGAGCTGGACGCCGAGCAGGTCGACCACCGCTTCTACGCACTTCAGGCCCAGGTCTCCGAGCCTGCTGCGCCCATCTTCGTGAGCCTGAGCGAGGGCGAGTTCCTCGGTGACCAAGTGTTTTTCCTCGGGAAGGCGGCCCGGCCACAGCAGATCAACGACGCCATCATCGCCGGCCAGAGCGTCGCCGCGGCCCTCGAGTCCGGCGAGGCCCTCCGGACCCCGCGCGACGCCTTCGAGGTCCTGTGGAACTCCTACAAGGAGGAGAGCGGCTTTCTTCGCATCCGCCTTCGGGATGCCAACCACCCGTTGCGCTTCGTCGAATGCCGCTACCACGCCGACGCTGGCGAGGGGGCCATCGCCGCCCAGACGCTCGACCAGCTCGGCGCCAATGAGCTGCTCGTCTCCATGAGCTCGGTGGAGGAGTCCGTGGCGCACGTGACCGCCCAGGGCCGCGACTACGAGGTGACGCTCCGAAACGAGCGCGTCTTCTTCGACGGCCTCCCGGCCATCTACGAGTGAGCTCCGCGGCGGCGCCGGACGAAACCGGCGTCGTCGTCAGCGCGCACCCGACACACGACGAAGAAAGGAGGAGGGCGATGCGCCGCCCGGGGGAGGGCC
>JBCCAW010000865.1:0-1543 GCA_039814655.1 Myxococcota bacterium
ATCGATTGCGAGAACGTGCTGCTGCGCACGGACGATCCCGACATGCGGCTCGTCGGCCTCGGGCTCACCGACATGGTGGCGGTGGCGACGCGGGACGGTGTGCTGGTGGACCCACACCCAGACGTCCCCGCCCTCGGCGACGTCGCCGCGACGCGGAACGAGAGAGCGGAGCACCGCGATGGCCCGGTCCCGCTCTTCTTCCCGTCCGAGGTGGTAGCGCTCGAGGGCGATGTCCCCGGCGCGGAGCCGCGCCCGGAGCACGGCGCGCTTGGCCATGCGAACGGCCTCCTCGGGGAGCTCGCGCCGGGGCACGGCGAAGCCCTTGCCCTCCTCGAAGCGCTCGTGCCGGTTCGGGTTCTCGACGAGGGAGAGAATCACCCGCTCGCGACGCAGGCGCTCCCCGAAGTAGAGCGTGTCGCTCCGGACCACCTCCTCCGCTCCGGCCTCCGCCGCCGCCTCCGGGCCCCGGGCGGCAGCGTCGGCCATGGCGGCGGCGGCGCGCGCCAGCATGCGAACGCTCCGCCGCGCGTTCCCGACGCGCAGGCGCTCCGGCGCCAGCACGCCCCGGGGCTGCGTGGCTTCGCGAAAGAGGCGCTCCGAGGGCGGGAAGCTCCCGAAGAGCGCCCGGGGGCTGGCGATGGCTCCCCAGGCGGCGTCGTCGTTCAGCGCCGGCGCCTCCGGGGGCAGAAGCGTCTCTCCGGCCATGGCCGCGGCCACGGCTACGGTGACCCAAGCGAGCGGCGGCATGACCGCGACCGGGTCGTGGTCCACGGGGTGGTCCTGCTGGCTGAAGAGCGCGTCGCGAAGCGCGAAGACCTTGCGGACGCCCGCCGCCGCTTCGCGCCAGCGCTCGGCGATGGTCTCGCCGCTGTCCTCGAAGAAGCCGTCCTCGCGGCGAGCGCCGCGCATGGCGACGTTGTTCGCGTCGTAGACGAGGTTCGCGTAGCGCGGCCCGATGGGCGGCACGAGCCGGGGCACGAGGTGGTCGTAGCGCGCCGGCGCGACGAGCCGGTCCCCGGCGGCCACGAAGGGGAAGGCCGGCGGCGTGCGCTCCGGGTCCTCGGCGGGCGTGGTGATTTCCGGGGGTGGCGCCACGCGCGGCCGCGCCTCCGCCGGCGCCTCCGGCACGCAGGCCCCGAGGCAGAGCAAGGCCAGGGGGAGGGGAGCGAAGGCCCGGCGCCTCCGCCGGGCCCGAAGCGCGTCCCGGAGCGGCACGACGAGCCAGCTCCCGGCCACGAGCGGGAGGAGCCAGAGCGTGGCGCTGGCCATGGTCTGGGTCCCGATCAGCCCGCCAGCGAGGCGCCCGTAGCAGAAGGGAACGTGCACGATGTACGCGAGGAGCGTGCCGCGGCCGAGCTGTGCCAGCGCCGCGCGTGCCCGGGGCCGGAGCAGCGGCGCGAGCGCCATGCCCCCGGCCATCACCAGCACGCCCCGGCCGGCGTAGGCCAGCACGTTGGGCCACACGGCCAGGTGCGCCCGGGACAGGGACCCGCCGAGCGCGTCCAGGACCTCGCCGGTGAGCGCGTCGCCGGCCAGCGCCGCG
>JBCCAW010000254.1:0-8219 GCA_039814655.1 Myxococcota bacterium
CGGGGCACATCCTGGCCTACCTGGGCCGGGACGACGCGGGGACCCCCAAGGCCATCCACGCCTTCTCGGAGTTCCCCGTCGTCTGCGCAGGCGCGACGGGCCCCGAGGGCGCTCCGCTGGAGACCCTCCACCGCGTGGACCGGGTGACCGTGAGCGACCTCTCCCTGGGCGCCGGCTCGGCCCGGGGCAGCCTGCTGGAGCGCGTCACGACGGTGACCGTCTTCGGTAGCGCGGCGGGGGACGGACTCCGCGGCGCCGCCGCGCTTCGGCCCGCGGCTCCGCTCCCGGCGCAGCTCGGCCCGGGTGAGCCCGCGGCCTGCGACGACCGCCTCGACCGGGCCCTCTTCCGCTCGCCGCGACGGCCGAACCAGGCGCAGCCGCTCCGGGTCATCTACACGGCGACGACGGACGACGGCCCCCTCGAGCTCGCGCTCTACGGCCCGAGCGGAGCGCGCCAGCGTGCGCAAACGAATCGCCTCCCGGGCCCCCCATTCAGCGCCATCGCCGAGGTGCCGGCGCCGGAGCCGGGCGATTGGATCGCGCTCGTCGGAGACGGCCAGCGGGTCCTGGCCTGCGAGCGCTTCCGCGTCGTACGCCATGCCCCGGCACCGGTGACGCGGTCCTCCGGGGCGCCCGCCTGGGTTCCCAGCTGGGCCTGGGAGGAAGACACGGAGAACCTCTACGCCACCTTCGTCGCCCAGCTCTTTCGAGAGCCGGCGTTCCGTGACGGCGGCGAAGGAGCCACCTGGAGCTCGCTCCAAGAGCTCCTCGGCGACCCGGCGCGCAACCTCCTCTACGACCATCGCGCCCCGGGCGAGGACCGGCAGCTCGCGCTGCGACCGGACTGCGCCGACCTCCCCTACTTTCTTCGGGCCTACGTGGCCTGGAAGCTCCGCTTGCCCTTCGCCTTCCGTCGCTGCCGCCGGGGCCGGGAGGGGCGCGCGCCAGCCTGCGAGGACGCAGAGACCAACCTCGCGCCCATCGAAGAAACGGACCCGGTCCGTGCCTTCACGCGTTTCCTGCGCCAGGTGAAGCAAGCCGTGCACAGCTCGACGCAGCGCACGCTGCCGGGGGACCCGCGAACGGACGTCTACCCCGTGCCGCTCACGCGCGAGGCGCTGCGGCCAGGGACGGTCTTCGCCGATCCCTTCGGGCACGTGCTCGTGGTCGCGGGCTGGCTGCCCCAGGGGCTCCGGGAGGCCGGCGTGCTCCTCGGCGCGGACGCCCAGCCGGACGGGACCGTGGGCCGGCGGCGCTTCTGGCGCGGCAGCTTCCTTTTCGACCCGCGGACCGAGGCGGCGGGGGCGGGTTTCAAGGCCTGGCGACCGGTGGTCTTCGATCGCGGCGCCGGCGCCATCACCTTGCTCAGCGACGCCGAGCTGCGACCCGGCGGCCCCCACGTCGCCTACGACGAGACGCAGTACGAAGGCAGCGCCGACGACTTCTATGCGCGCATGGATGCGCTCATCAACCCCCGGGCCCTTGACCCGGCGACGGCGCAGCGGACGCTCGTGGAGGCCTTCGAGGAGGCCGTGGCCCGGCGCGTCGTCAGCGTCGACGTCGGCGAAGCGTGGATGGCGAGCCACGGCTTCCCGCGGGTCCCCATGCCGCCGGGGGCCTCCATCTTTCAGACCACCGGCCCCTGGGAGGACTACGCCACGCCGAGCCGGGACCTGCGCCTTCTCATCAGCCTGGACGCGGTGATGCGCTTCCCGGACGACGTGGCCCGTCAGCCCGAGCGCTACGGGCTGAACGCCGCCGAGGCCGACGCGGCGGCCGCCGCCCTGCGGGCGCTCCGGGACGACGAGCTCGCGGGACGCTCCATCACCTACACGCGGAGCGACGGGTCCGCTCAGCGACTCACGCTGGCCACCGTCACCCAGCGCGCGGAGGCCTTCGAGCAGGCCTACAACCCCAACGATTGCGTCGAGGTGCGGTGGGGGGCGCCGACGGGCAGCGACGAGCGCGCCAGCTGCCGGCGCAGGGCGCCCGGCGCGCAACGGGCGCGCATGGCGTCGGGCCCGGAGCGAGGTTGGTTCCGGACTCGTCAGCGCCCGGCGCGCTGAGTCGGCAGCGGCGGGCGGTCCGATCGACGCGGCGGCGGCGGCGGGAGCGAGCGCCTTCCCGCGCCGAAGCGCGACCAGAGCAGCACCACCGCCGGTAAGGTCACCGCGAGGCCGATGAAGAGGCTCTGGATGAGCTCCGGCCGGAGCGCGCCGACGAGCGCCACGGCGAAGGACACGGCCCCGAGCACCGGGCCGGCCCGGTGAAAGGGCGCGAGGGCCAGGCCCCCCATGCCCAGGATGAGCGCGTCCGCCAGGAGAATGCGGTCCGGCTCCACCTGCCCCAGGAGGGACACGACGCGGTTCATCCAGCTCACGCCGAGGGCGAGCAAGGTGATCTGCGCGATGCGCCGGTTGACGAGGTTCCAGGGCCCGCGACCCCGCCACCAGGTCACGATGCCCGCGACCACGAGCAGCACCAGCGTGCCGCTGAAGACGAGGCGCATGGCCGGCGAGGCGTATTCGGGGTTCAGCACGCGGAGCGCTACGAAGCCTGAGGTGATGGCCACGCTCACCACGCCCACGAGCGCCAAGGCCCGGGCCCGCGCCTCCGCGCCAAGGGTCGGATCCCGGTCCTGCTCGAGCTCCGTGAGCCGGTTGCGTTCTGCGGCCCGCTCCTGCAACGCCCGCTCGACCTGCGCCAGGAGCGCCGGCGGCGGGTCGTCCATGGCCGCGAGCAGCGCCGCGGCGGTCTCCGGGTGCTGCGTCCGCAGCTCGTAGCCGGCCATGCGCTCCAGCGTCTCCGCGAGCCCCTTCCGCGCGGCGTCGCTCTCGGGCCAGGCCTGGAGCGCTTGCTCGAAGGCGAAGCGCGCCTGGCCGAAGAGGCGCTGCGCCTCCGCGTACGCGCCGGACCGGCCCTCGCTCACGACCACCTCGAGCTCCCCGAGGCGCGCGGCGCCAGCCTCCGCGAAGGCGTTGGCCGCTGCGTGCTCCCGGTAGCGAACGATGGCCGCGCGAAACGCCGCCACGGTGGGGTAGCGGTCCTCCCGGCGCTTCGCACAGGCGCGCTGACAGATGGCCGCCAGCTCCGCGGGCACCGTGGCCGGGTAGACGAAGGGCGTGCACTTCTTCGCGGCGGCCAGCACGTCCACGACGCGCTCGCCCTCGTGGCGGGGCGTGCCGACGAGCACTTCGTGCAGCGTCGCGCCCAGGCAGAAGATGTCGCTCCGTTCGTCGGCCTCCCCCCGGAGCATCTCCGGCGCGAGGTAGGCCGGCGTGCCTGCGATACGCCGCGACTTGGCGCCCCCGAGGCGCTTGGCGAGGCCCCAATCGACGAGCACGACCTCGCCGTACTCACCGAGCATGACGTTCGCCGGTTTGATGTCCCGGTGCACGATGCCGCGGCTGTGGGCGAAGGCGACGGCGTTGCACACCTGGAGCAGGACCTCGAGGTGCCGATCGAGGGGCTCCGCGCGTGCGCCCTCCCGCGCCAGGAGCTCACGCCACTCGACGCCACCGATGCGCTTCATGACCACCGCGGGGCCGCGCTCGCCCTCCACCAGGTTGTGCACGGGGACGATGTTCGGGTGCTCGAGCTGGCCCGTGATGGTCGCCTCGCGCACGAGCGCGTCCACCAGACGCTGGGTCTCGTCCGTGAGCTGCTTGATGGCCACGTCTCGGCGGAGGGACCGCTGCTCCGCGAGGTAGACGACGCCCATGCCTCCGCGGCCCAGCTCCGCACGCACGCGGAAGTCGTGCGGCTGGTTGGTCATGGGGTCTGCGTCCCCCTCGCCGATGCTCACCGGCGGCAGCGAGAGGTCCGGCCGTGCCCCGTCGAGGTCCGCCGTGGCGCTCTCCGCGGCGCTGTCGGCGAAGGGGCTCCGGAGAACCGAGCCGAGCGTGTCGTCCGCGTCGGCGGCGCCGTCGATGCCCTGGGCCTCGAGGGTGGCTCGGAGCGCGTCGACGTCCGAAGGCGCCGACGGGCGAGACGATGCGGACACGGGCGAGAAGAATAGCCTCTCCGCGCCTTCTCCACAGGTCCTCGGGTGGGGAGGCTGGCACCGGGCGCGGCACCTGCCTCTTTTTTCGCCCCGAAGGCGGCGATCGACGTCGCCGCGAATAGACCCCTGCGCGGCGGGCGACCCGGGGAGGGGACGCTCGCCGGAGTCGCGACCTGGGGAGGAAGCGACTCGGCGCCGCCCGCGTCCTCGGATTCGGGCGGCGCCGCTTTGTGGAGGCGCCCTCCCGGGCTCGGGCCGATCGCGCGCGACAGCGACAAAACGGGCGTCCGCGTCGCCAGGAATGGCTCCGGCGGGTAGGCTCGCGCCATGCGAAGGACTCTCTCCCGGACCGGTCTGGCTCCGGGCCCTGCACCGCGCGACGACGCGCGGCCTTCCGCCCGGCGAGCGCTCCGCGCAGCCACCGTCGCGATGCTCCCCTGGCTGCTCGTCGCTTGCCCGGGCGAGCTCGAGGACGTGACGCGCTTTTCGGCGACGGCCTCGAGCTTCTGCAACGACCCGAGCTTCGACGTGGTCGGCGAGTTCCGGGCGAGCTGCGGCGGACAGAACATCTGCCACGAAGGCGAGACGCCGGCGGCCAACCTCGATCTGGTGAGCGACGGGGTGTACGAGCGCATGGTCGGGCGCCCGTCGGACTCCTGCGATGGCCGCGTCGTCGTCGACGCGAACGACGCCAGCCAGTCCTTCCTCATCGACAAGCTCTTCGGCCCGCCGGACGGCTGCGGGGACCGCATGCCCCTGGTGGGCTTCTTGAACGACGCGGAAGTGGGCTGCGTCACGCTCTGGCTCGAGGAGCAGCAGGACGCGCCCGGCGACCCGATGGACGGGGGCGCGGCCCCGTGAGCTTGGCGGAACGCATGGCCTTCGGCCTCCGCACGACGGCGGCACTCGTGGTCGTCCTCGCCGCGTCGACTGCAACGCCGGCCAGAGCCCAGCCCACCGTCGCCATCGGCGAGGTGACGGGGCCGCGCTACCGCGCTTTCGAGCGCGCGCTGGAAGAAGCCCTCGAGGCCGACGGCATCGAGGTGGGGCGCGGCGGCGCGACGGTGGAGGCACGCTTGCGGCTCCGCGGCGAGCGCTACGTGGTGCAGATCGTCCTGACCGGCGCCGACGGCGAGACCACGCGTCTCCGCGCGTCGGGCAGCGGCATTCATGCGGCGGCGCGGGTGGCGGCGGCGCGTATCCGCGGCGCCCTCGGCGCCGAAGCGCCCACACGGCCCGCGCCGGAACCGGAACGCCGCGCGGAGCCGGAGCCGGAACCGAGCCGGCCAGCGCCTCGGCGGGCCCGCGGGCCGGCCACAGCGATCACCGTGGGGTCCCTTCGGGGACCGCAGGGAGCGCGGATGCGCAACGCGCTGGTGCGCGGCCTCGAGGGGCGGGACGACGCCACGCTCGTCGCCCGGAGCGAGGTGCGGGCGGAAGCGCGGCGAGGGACCCTCGACGTCGCTCAGCCGGCGGAGCTGGCGCAAGCCGTCGCTGCGGCGGGCGCCCGGGCCTCCGTCGATGGCCGGGTCCAGCGTCAGGGGAGCCGCTGGATGGCGCGCCTGGAAGTGCGCGACGCGGACGGAGGCGACCCCGTCGGCGAAGCCATCGTCGTGCGCGGCCGCGGGCCCACGGGCCTCCAACGCGCCCTCGAAGGGGAAGGCGCCGAGCAGGTGGCCCTGCGCGCCGCGGAGGCGCCGACGGCCGCCCGGGAAGCGGTACCGGCACTTGTGGCGCGGGCCGCACGGACCGACGACCACGATGACGACGACACCGACGACGACACCGGCGACGCGACGCGCCGAGGCGGCGAGGACGCCGACGCGCCGCGCCGCTTCGTGGCCCTCGACGTCGCCGCCGGCGCGCGTTTTTTCTGGCGCCGCTACCGCTACAACGACGATCTTTTCGGCCGGCTTCGCGGTTACGACCTCGACGACGGTGTGGCCTTTCACCTGACGAGCCGCTTCTACCCGGGGGCCTTCGCCACCAACGGCTGGGGCGCGCACGTGGGCCTCGAGCTCGAGTACGACGTGAGCCGGCTCGACTCGGCGACGGCCGGGCGCGTGTTCCCGACCACGAGCACCGGGCTGCTGGTCGGCGGGCTCTTCCGCTACCCCTTCGGCGAAAAGCACCAAGCGGACTTCGGCGCCGGGTGGGTCCTACGCCGCTTCGACTTCGATCCGGCGGGGCCCTCCGTCGGCGGCGGGCGGCAGAACCAAACGGACGTGCCCAGCGCCGGCTACGGCGGGGTGCGCATCGCGGCAGGCACGCGACTCCACGTGGTCGCGGGGCTCTTCTTCGGCGCGCGGGCCGCGCTCCGGGTGCTCTACTCGCTCGGCGGGATCGAGTCCGAAACCTGGTTCCCCTTCGCAACGGGCCAGGGTTTCGACGCCTCGGCGACCCTCGACTACGAGCTGCCCAAGGGCTTCGTCATCCGCGCGGGCTTCGAGTACCAGCGCTACTGGATGACCCTCAACCCGGACCCGGATTCCGCCCGGTGGATCGCCGGCGGCGCCGTCGACCAGTACTTCTTCTACGACCTCCGCCTGGCCTGGCGCTACTGACGCCGCCGCGCCCCAGGACCTCTGCAGGCGCCTGGGCGATGGGGGCCGCCCCTCGTCGCGCTGCCTGTTGGTCGCGCTGCCCTGTCGCCGCGCGGCGCGATCCGTTCCTGCGCGCCCCATCCTGCGCGCCCCATCCTACGCGGCCCATGCACGTCAGGGGGCCGGCAGGGCCCAGCCCAGGGTCCAGACGAGCGCCGGCAGCGCGAGCTTTCCGAAGACGACCCAGGCCACCATCAGGCCCACGAGCCCGGCCCCCCGGTCGAACAAGGCGTGCCAGCGACGGATGCCCCGGTCGTTCAAGAAGAGCGGCACCACGCCGTGCCCGTCGAGGGGCGGGATGGGCAGCAGGTTGAAGAGGCCGAGGAGCAGGTTCACCGAGAACATCACGCTCAAAAACACGGTGAGCGCTGTTTGCTCGCCGCCTTGGCGCAGCAGATCGTCGAGGCCGTAGCGCGCGGCCTCGAAGTCACCGCCGGCCACGAGCGCGTGAATGAGGCCCGCGGCAAGCGCCGCTAGCGCGAAGTTCGTGAGCGGCCCGGCCGCGCTCACCCAGGCCGCGCGCCGGGGAAAGCGCTGCGCCCAGGCCACGCTGATGGGCACGGACGCGAAGGCGATCATCCAGCCGCCGCCCTGGAGCACATAGGAGAGGAGCGGCACCGCGATCATCCCGATGGGGTGCCGCGTCATGTGCGGGATCGGGTTGAGCGTGACCTGCGCCTCGGCGGTGTCGTCGCCGCCGCGCTGCGCGATGAAGGCGTGCGCGGCCTCGTGGAAGGTCACGCTGAGGAGCGTGGCCACGTACCAGACCGGGAGCGCCCTCAAGATCTCGGGGCTGAGCTGCAGGTTCACGGGTGCCTTTCGCGTTTCGTCAGAGTGGTGTAGCGCGGGCAGACGTTCCGCGCCCGACGCGCGGCGCGGCCCGCTCATGATTCGACCGACGGTTCTGCTCTTCGACCTCGATGGGACGCTGGTCCGGACCGGCGGCGCCGGGCGCCGGGCCATGCGCCGAGCGCTGGCTCGAGAGCTCGACGCACCGGACGCCCTCGAGGGCGTGAGCTTCGGCGGCCGAACGGACCGCTGGATTCTCCGAACGGCCTTCGAGCGCGTTGGCCGCGTCTTCGACGAAGCGGGCTTCGCGCAGGTCACGTCCACCTACCTCGCGTACCTGGACGAAGAGCTCCGCGACCCGAAGGGCTACCGGGTGCTCCCGGCCGTCCCGGAGGTGGTGAAGGCCTGCGCCAACTTCCCGGCGACGGCCCTCGGCCTGGGCACGGGCAACATCGAGGCCGCGGCCTACGCCAAGCTCGGGCCGAGCGGCCTCGCGCCGGCCTTCGCCTTCGGCGGCTTCGGGAGCGACGCGGAAGACCGAGGCGAGCTGGTCGCGACGGGTTTCGCCCGGGGCGCGGCAGCTCTCGGTGTGGCCCCGGAGGAGGCGCGACGGGTGATCATCGGCGACACGACCCGGGACGTGGACGCCGCGAAGGCCGTCGGCGCGCTCTGCCTCGCCGTCGGCACCGGCGGCGAAGACCCCGAGGCCCTCGCGGCGCGCGGCGCGGACCTCGCCCTCCCCACTCTGGCCGGCGCCGAGGCCCTCGCCTTTCTGCGCGGCTGACCGCGGCTCCAAGGCGCTCTCAGCGCCTGGGCGCGCCGAG
>JBCCAW010000660.1:0-3115 GCA_039814655.1 Myxococcota bacterium
ACGGTGACCGAGACCCTCGCCACGCGCGTGGGCCTGCTGGAGCAAGGGCCGCTGAGCGACCCGCGGGCCAAGCGGCGCCGGGACAACATCCTCTTCGTGCTCCGGTCCATCGAGCGCTACGAGGCGCGCGAGCGTGACAAGGTGAGCCTCGCCGCCTTCCTCACGCGGCTCACGCTGCGCGATACGGAGGATGAGGAAGAGGCCAAGAAGAAGGGGCGCGTCACGCTCTCCTCGCTCCACTCGGCCAAGGGCCTCGAGTTCGACGTGGTCTTCCTCGTCGGGTGCGTGGAAGGACAGCTCCCGCATACGCGCACCACGGACCCCAAGGTGCACGAGGCAGCGCCGACGGATATCGACGAAGAGCGGCGGCTCTTCTACGTCGGCGTCACGCGGGCGCGCGAGCTCCTGACGCTCAGCCGGCCCACGCAGCGCCTCAGCCGCGGCCGGCTCACGCCGCGGGTGCCCAGCCGCTTTCTCGAGGGCTTTCCCGCCGAGGCCTGGGAGACGCACGTACCCGCTGGCGAGGCGCCCCTGTCCGGTGACGAGATCTCCGACATGGCGACTCAGCTTCTCGCGCGCCTCCGTCGCCCGTGAAATGATGCGTGACCCCGCCGGGCACGCGGGCTGGGCGCGAACGAAGGACTCGGCGAGGCGAAGCCAGGAGGAGAGCAGGGAGTGGAGGAAGGGGAGCGAGTCTTCGAAGCGCTGTGGGCGCCGCGTTGGTTCGGACAGGACCAGCCCGTCGCGCACGGGCAGGAGGCCCTGTTCCACTTCCGCCAGGTCGTGCCGCAGCCGTCGGGCTTCGTGGTCATGGCCGCTGCCCTCGACCTGCCGCGCTACGAGGCGCGCTGCCGCGTGCTGGGCCTCAAACACGACGTGCTTGGCCGGCTCCAGGCCATCGAGCTCGAGGGCGACACCTACCGCTTCGTACGCCACGACGGCGCCGTCATCGTCGTCCAAGGGGCCGGTCAGGTGGTGGAGGGGCTCGCCGAGGCCCCGCCGGACTGGACCATGCGCGTGGTGTTCGAGCACCTCGAGCGATGAAGACGTGCCCCACGATTTGCCCCGGTGTTGGCCAAAGCGGTACGTCGTTTGCGAACGGCACCCCGTTGGGAACTCGGAACGCCGCGTCGGGGGTCGAACGGCGTTCTGGCAACTTGCTCGGACCTATCTTCTGAATCCATGAGCTTTCGCGACGCCGGGGCTGCGACCGAGGACGAAGGGGAAGACCTCGACGCGCTGCGTGGCCGCGTCGCGGAGCTCGAAAAGAGCCTCGCCATCGCCCGGCGCAGCGCCAACGTGATCGCCCACGACCTCCGGGCGCCGCTCCGGACCATTCTCGGATTCAACGAAGCGCTCCTCGAAGACCTCGGCGAGGGCCGGACCGACGAGCTCGTCTCCCACGCGCGGCGCATGGAGCGCGCGGGCCAACAGATGACCGCCATGCTCGAGGCGCTCCTCCGCCTCGCGCGCATCGAGCACGAGGCCCACAGCACCGGTGCTGTCGACCTCGGCGCGGTCGTGAGCGCGGCGGTCGCGGACCACGCGCGCGCGGTGCAGCAGACCGGCGCCCTCGTCAGCCTCGGTGACCTTCCCGTCGTGAAGGGTCGGGCGCCGGACTTGCGCTCGCTCTTCCACAACCTGGTGGGCAACGCGCTCAAGCATCGGCACGACGCCCGTCGCCCGGAGATCCGCGTTGAAGCGGTCCCGCGGGGCGAGCTCATCGAGGTGCGCGTCTACGACAACGGCCGTGGTTTTGCGCCCGGAGAGCTCGAGGCCGCGCTCGAGCCCTTCCAGCAGCTTCGCCCGGGCGACCGCCGGGAGGGCATTGGACTCGGTCTTGCGCTCTGCGCGGACATCGTCGCTTCGCACGGGGGCGAGCTCGACGGCGAGGCGCGTCCCGAAGGCGGGACGTGCTTCCGCTTCACGCTGCCCGCGCTTGACCCTGACCACGCGATTGAGGAATCTTTGAAGAGGGGCGGGTAGGATCCCAGCGATGTCTTGGGACGCCGGCGACGCCATCGATCTTCTCGTCCTGGAAGACGAAGCCGCGGACGTGGAGCTGCTGCGCGCGCATCTCCAGCGGGTGCCGGATGCCGCCTTTCGCGTCCAAAGCGTGCATACGCTGTCCGCAGCCCGGGAGGCCGTGGCCGGGACCCGCTTCGACGTAGCGCTCGTGGACCTGCGGCTTCCGGACGCCGCCGGTGCCGAGGTGGTGCACGCGCTGCGGGACCTCCCGAGCGCGCCACCGCTCATCGTGCTCACGGGCGCCGAGCAAAAGAACCTGGCGCTTCGGTGCATCGAAGCCGGCGCCCAGGACTACCTCGCCAAGGATGACCTGACGCCCACCTCCTTGTGGCGTAGCGTCGGCTTCGCGCTGTTTCGTCACCGGGAGCAGCGCTACCGCGAGCTCGAGCGCACCGTGTCCCGCTACCGGGACCTCTCCTCCGCCGGCACGGCGACCTCGGTCACGCGCCAGCTCGCCGTCTCCTTGCCCCTGCGGGACAACGTCGACGCGGACTTCGACGCGCTGGCGGAGCGCTACCGGGGCATCTTCGACACCTACGTGGACCAGGTCGTCGTGCGCGGTGGCAAGCCCCTGGCCGCCATGAGCGAGCTGACGCAGGAGCTCGGGGCCCACGGCGCTGGGCCCCGGGACCTCGTCGACCTGCACCTCGGCGTGCTCGAGCGCCTCCTCGGAAGTGCGACGCCGGCCCGGGCCCAGGCGCTGACCATCGATGGTCGCCTGCTCGCCCTCGAGATGATGGGCCAGCTCGTCGACTATTATCGCCTGGGCCACCGTGGCCGCCAGGGCGCCGCCGTGTTCAACCCGGAAAGCCCGTCCTCGTGAAGTACACCCTACGCCTCTTCATCACGGGCCAGAGCCCTCACTCCATGCGTGCGATTCGGAACCTCGAGCGCATTTGCCTGGAGGACCTCCACGGAAACTATGTGCTGGAGGTCATCGATGTGCTGGAGAACCCGGAGCGCGCGGACGAGGAGAAGATCCTCGCGACGCCGACGCTCATCAAGTCCCTGCCGCCACCGCTTCGGAAGCTCATCGGCGACATGAGCGACCGGGAGCGGGTCCTCGCCGGTCTCGACCTCGAGCCTC
>JBCCAW010000802.1:0-2004 GCA_039814655.1 Myxococcota bacterium
CAAACTCCTACGAAAAGAAGATTATTGTATTTCCTAAAGAACAAAGGAATAATAAGAAAAAAGTTCCCTCACCGACGCGGAGAGCGTCCGCGCGGCGCTCGCGGGCGAAGGTGCCGACGCGATCTTCTCTTGCGCCGCCTCGCGGACGGGAGTGCCGGCCGATGCCTGGGCCGTGGACCACGGCGCCAACCAGGCGCTCCTCGCCTGCGCCCCCGGGCTCGGGGCGACCTGCTTCGTCTTGCTCTCGGCCATCTGCGTACAGAAGCCGCGCCTCGCCTTTCAGCGCGCGAAGCTCGCCTTCGAGGCGGAGCTTCAGGCCCACGGCATTCGCTACGCCATCGTGCGTCCCACGGCCTTCTTCAAGTCCATCAGCGGGCAGATCGCCCGCGTGCGCGACGGCAAGCCCTTCCTCGTCTTCGGCGACGGGACGGATATCGCGTGCAAGCCCATCGGCGACGCGGACCTCGCGCGCTACCTGGTGGACTGCCTGGACGACCCGGAACGCCACGGCCGGGTGCTGCCCATCGGCGGTCCCGGGCCCGCGCTGACGCCGCGGGACCAGGGCAGGATCCTCTTCGAGCTCACGGGCCGCGAGCCTCACTTTCGCCGCGTTCCACGGGGCATCTTCGACGCGGCCCTCGCGGTGCTGGCGCCGCTTGGGCGCGTGTCGAAGAAGCTCGCGACCAAGGCCGAGCTCGCGCGCATTGGCCGCTACTACGCGAGCGAGTCCATGCTGGTCTGGGACGCCGAGGCCGGGCGCTACGACGCGGACGCGACGCCGGAAACCGGAACGGAGACGCTCCGGGACTACTATGCCCGCGTGCTCGCCGAGGACCTGCCCGACGAGCGCGGCGCGCACGCGATCCTCTGATCACGGCCGGGCACTAGGGCCGCCGGTCGATGCGCGGGTGCTGCTCCGTCTCGAGGATGTTCCGCATGCGTTCGTCGCCGAGGAAACGCTGGGGAAAGCCCAGCTCCGGCGCGCTCACCGCGTCGAGCTTCTCCATGAGCTCCGCGGGGATGGTCAGCTCCGCGGCCTTCAGCGTGTCCTCGATCTGGCTCACCTTGCGCGCGCCTACGATGGGCACCGTGGAGTAGCCCCCGCGCTGCATCACCCAGCGCACGGCCACCTGCGCGCTCGTGGCGCCCAGCGCGTCGGCCACCTCGTCGACGGCGCGCGCCACGGTCAGCGCCTCCTCGCTCGTGCGCCCTCGCGAGGCGTTGGACTCGGCCCGCTTCGCGTCCTCGGGCACGCCGGCGCCGCGCGTGTACTTGCCCGTGAGCACACCCGCCGCGAGCGGGGCCCAGGGAATCACGCTCAGGCCGAAATGCTCGGCCATGGGGATGAGCTCCTGCTCGACGCTTCGCTCGAGGAGCGACCACTCGATCTGAATGCCGGCGTAGGCATGCCAGCCGCGAAGCTCGGCATGAACCTGCGACGCGCTGACGATCCAGGCCGGCGTGTCGCTGCTCGCCACGTAGAGCACCTTTCCGCTGGCCACGATGTCTTCCAGGCCACGCATGGTCTCTTCGAAGGGCGTGTTGGCGTCCCAGGCGTGCACGTAGAGCACGTCGATGTGGTCCGTCCCGAGGCGCCGCAGGCTGCCTTCCACGGCCCGGCGGAGGTTCTTGCGCGAGTTGCCCGCGCTGTTGGGGTCCGCGTGGTCCATGGCCAGCGTGTATTTGGTCGCCAGCACGACCGAGTCGCGCTTGTCCTTCATCCAGCGGCCGACGATCTCCTCCGTTTGGCCCTCGTGGTACTTGTTCGCGGTGTCGAGGAAGTTGCCCCCGGCCTCCCGGTAGGCATCGAGCACGGCGTGGCTCGTGGCCTCGTCGGCGCCGAAGCCCCACTGGTCGCCGAAGCTCATGGTGCCGAGGCAGATCTCGGAGACGCGAAGCCCGGTTTTTCCGAGCAGTCGATAGCGGAGCATGGGGGAGTCCTTTCGCGGCGCGGGCGCCTCGCACCCGCTTCTCGCGCCGTGACCGGCGACGTCAAGGTCCTTC
>JBCCAW010000519.1:0-4281 GCA_039814655.1 Myxococcota bacterium
ATCACCACCGAAGACGTGGAGACGCTCCTCTACCGCCGGGACGTGAAGGCCTACGCGCTCTTCGTGGTGATCTTGACGAGCATGGTCGGCGCGACGGCGCGCACCGTGGCCGAGCGAGGCTGCACGTCGAGGATGCTCATCTCCCCGAACCAGTCGCCGGGCCCGAAGAGCGCCACGCGCACGAGCCCACCGCGTGGGCCGCGCTTCACCACTTCGAGCTCGCCGCCGACGACCACGTACATTTCGCGCTGCGTGCCGCCCTCTTCGACGATCACGTCGCCGCTCTCGGCGTGGGACGCCTCGAGTTGCCGCGCCAGCACGCCGAGCGAGGCGTCGTCCAGGCCTCCGAAGAGGCCGATGTCGCGAAGCAGGTCCGCCGTGATGCGGGGCGTCGGGCGGCCCGTGGAAGCCGGGCGCTCGGGCTGGGACGGGTCGTCACTCATCGGCCTGCCATGGCCATAGCACGCCCGGGAAGCTGGGGCCGCGCCTGGGCTCGGAGGGCCGACGCAGGTCCTGCCGGCCGCCGGGCCTGCGACGCGCTCGTGTACGCTGACCCAGGCCGGCCCATCGACGCAGGCGCTGCGCCCCCGTCCGTGCCGTGACGCTTTCGTCCGACGCTCACTCTCTGCCGCGCCCCTTCGGGGCCTATACGCTGCACCGGCGCTTGGCCGTGGGCGGCATGGCCGAGGTGTACGTCGCGACGGCCCGGGGCTTCGGCGGCTTCGAGAAGCTCCTCGCCCTCAAGCTCCTGCACCCGCGTCTCGCGGACGACGCGCGCTTCGTTCGCATGCTGGTGGAGGAGGCAAAGCTCAGCGTGCTCTTGAGCCACGCGAACATCGTCGAGACCTTCGACCTCGGCATGGCAGAGGGGCGCACCTACCTCGCCATGGAGCTCGTCGATGGCGCGGACGCGGCCGCGCTCTTTCGCCGTTCCGGCGAGCGCCAGGAGCGGCTGCCTCTGGACCTGTGCGCCTACATCGTGGCCGAGGCCTGCCGCGGGTTGCACCACGCGCACCGCGCAGAGGCGGCGGGCGTCCCGCTTCGCATCGTGCACCGCGACGTGTCGCCGCAGAACCTCCTCTTGAGCTTCCGCGGCGAGGTGAAGCTCGCGGACTTCGGCATCGCCAAGGCCGTCGCCCAGGGGCGGAGCACCAGCGAGGCCGGGAGCGTGCGTGGCAAGTACTACTACATGAGCCCGGAGCAGGTACGGGGAGAGGCCCTCGACCACCGGAGCGACGTGTTCAGCGCCGGCCTCGTGCTGCACGAGCTGCTCTGCAACCGCATGGTGTATCGGGAGCCGGATCTGCCGAGGCTCCTGGCGCGGGTCCGCGCCGCGGAGATCGCCCCGCCGAGCACGCGGCGAGGGGACGTGACCCCGGCCCTCGACGCGGTCGTTCGGCGCGCCTGCGCGCGGGATCCGGCGCGTCGCTTCCAAAGCGCCGGGTCCATGGCCTCGGCCCTCGACGCGGCCCGGGCCGACGTGTTCGGTGGCGCGCCCTCCGTGCGCCTGGCCGAGCTCATGCGACGCTTCTTCCCGGAACGGGCGGCGCAGGCCGAGGACACCGAGCGCGTCGCGGCGGCTGCCGCGGAAGCGGCGCTGCTCGCCTCTGCGGCCGACGCCCGCCGCCGCGAGCACGTCGAAGTGCACATGCGCCAGGCCGAGTACCGCCCGGATCCGGCGAACTCCCGGGTCTTCGCCGACGTGACCCGCACCGTGCGCGTGGCGACGGCGCGCGCCGCCATGCCCGGCGATGCCATGCCCGAAGAGGTCTCGCCCGGGCCGGCGGCACGCGACCCGGCGACATGGGTCGACGCCGGTGCCGGGCCGGCGCTCCGCGGCGGCGACGAGCTAGCCGTCGCCGCGTGGCTCGACGCGACGCTCGTCGACGACACGGGTGAGGTGGAGCGGCGCGTTCGGGACATGCTCGAGCGCGAAGTCGCCTCGCGCCTTGGCGCCGGTGCGCCCCGCATGGCGGCGGAGCGGGCGAGCAGTGCCCATACGCGCAGCGCCGGCACGAGCGGTGCCGGTACGCGCACTGCTGGTGCGAGCGCTGCCGGTCCGAGCGCTGCCGGTCCGAGCGGTGCCGCTACGAGCGGTGCCGCTACGAGCGCTGCCCGCGCGGAACCCTCCGCGTCGCGCCAGCTATCGCGACGGAGGGCCTGGGCCTACCTCGCGATGGCCATCGTACTGCTCAGCCTCGGCGTGCTCGTCGGGCGCCTGCTTCGCTGAGGCGGGCGTAGCGGCTACGGTCGCGCATCGACGCCCAGCTCGAGGTTGTCGATGAGTCGCGTGGCTCCCAGGTGCGCGGCCAGGAGCAGCACCACCCGGTCCGCCCGGGCAGGCAGCGGCGCCAGGCTCTCGGGATCGGCGGCGGCGACGTAATCGATGCGATCGAAGGAGGCCTCGACGGGCCCGCGCGCCAGCGCCTCCAGCCGCGGGACGTCGCGCTCCCCTTCGGCCCAGGCGTCGGCCGCCGCGCGCAGGCCCTGAACCAGGCCGAGGGCCCGGCGTCGCTGCTCCGGGTCCAGGTACCGGTTGCGGCTCGAGAGCGCGAGGCCGTCCGCTTCGCGAACGATGGGGTGCCCCAGGACCTCCACGGGCAGGCCGAGGTCGCGGGCCATGCGGCTCAGCACGCGCCACTGCTGGTAGTCCTTTCGCCCGAAGACGGCGACGCAAGGGCCCGCGGCATGAAAGAGCTTCGCGACGACGGTGGTCACGCCGTCGAAGTGCCCCGGGCGGTGCGCGCCCTCCAGCCGTTCGGTCACCCCGGCCACGGACACCGTGGTCGCGAAGCCCGGCGGGTACATGACGTCCGGCGTCGGCGTGAACACGCAGTCGACGCCCCGGCTTCGGCAGGCCTCGAGGTCCGCCTCGAGCGTGCGCGGGTAGCGGCCGAAGTCCTCGCCTTCGCCGAACTGAAGCGGGTTCACGAAGACCGTGACGGCGCGAAAATCGGCCCCGACGCCCGCCGCGTGGTCCACGAGCGCCAGGTGCCCGTCGTGGAGCGCGCCCATGGTGGGGACGAGGCCTACGCGGCGACCGGCGGCGCGAGCGGCATCGCAGGCTGCACGAAAGGCCTCGGGCGTGGCGTGAATCTCCATCGGCGCGGTCCGGGTCCTTCGCGATCAGTCCTGCGGCCCGTAGCCGCCGAAGGGCTTGCCCGCTTCGGCGCGGGAGCCGGCCCCGCCAGCGCCGCCGGGCGTGGCGTCCGGGCCCGCTGCGTCGAGGGGCGCGCGCTTCACGGCGCCGAAGCCGTGCTCTGGGCCCGGGAAGACGCCCCGCCGCACGTCGTCACAGTACGCCGCAGCGGCCTCTCGGCCGGCGTCGAAGAGCTCGGCATAGCGCTTGACGAACTTCGGCCGGAGATCCGGCGTGAGCCCGAGCAGGTCGTAGCAAACGAGCACCTGCCCGTCGCATTCCGGGCCCGCGCCAATGCCGATGGTCGGAATCTCCACCGCGGCGGTGACCTGCGCCGCGAGGTCGCTCGGGATGCCTTCGAGCACCAGCGCATAAGCCCCGGCGTCGGCCACGGCCACGGCGTCCGCGAGAACCCGCGCGGCGGCGTCCTCGGTCTTGCCCTGAACCCGGAAGCCGCCCATCGCGTGCACGCTCTGGGGCGTGAGGCCCACATGCCCCATGACCGGGATGCCTGCGGCCACGAGCCGGGTGATGGTCGGGGCCGCGGCCACGCCGCCCTCGAGCTTGACCGCGTGCGCGCCGCCGACGGCCAGGAAGCGCCCGGCGTTGCGGAGCGCCTCCTCGGGGCTCACCTGATGGCTGAGGAACGGCATGTCGCCGACGAGGTGGGCGCGCCGCGCGCCGCGGGCGACGGCGCGGCAGTGGTAAATCACCTCGTCCACGGTGACCGGCAGCGTGGAGTCGAGGCCCTGCACCACCATGCCGAGCGAGTCACCCACGAGGAGTACGTCCGCGCCGGCGTCGTCGAGCATGCGCGCGAAGGTGGCGTCATAGGCGGTGATCATCGTGATCTTGTCGCCGCGGCGCTTCATCGCGCGGAGCCGCGGCACGGTCACGGGCTTCCGGGGCGTCGTCGCATCCGTCATCGAAGGTCTTCTCTCCCGAGCCAGCGGGGCTGGCGAGCGGGTCCGCGCCAGGCCTATCACGAGCGCGCGAGCGCTTCACGGCGCCGGCGGCGAAGGCATGCGCCGGCGAGGGTGGTCACGAGCGCGAGGCCGAGGAGCGACCAGCAGGGAAGGGCCGGGCCGACGCCGCTCGCGACCACCTCGCGCATCGCGATCGGCACCGTGAGCGCGACGAAG
>JBCCAW010000569.1:0-3906 GCA_039814655.1 Myxococcota bacterium
CCCGCGCCACGCTCGCTTTGGGCCTCGGCCTCGTGGGCAGCGCGGCGCCTAGCGGCGGCCTCTGGCTCGCGGCGCTCACGGGCCTCTTGGCGCTCGCCTGGCAGCGCAACGCGCTCCCCCGCCCCGCCGGCCTCGGCGCCTGGCGGGCGCCCAGCACCGAGGCGCGCCGGCGCCAAGGCCGCGACGCGCTCCGCGAGCGGCTTCTGGCCTTTCAGGACGGGGCGGGCCCCGGCGGTCTGATCACCGCCGCGCTGCTCCTCGCCGTGCTCGGCGCCTTGCCCGCCGCGCCCTTCCCCGGCGCCGCGTCTTTGCCCGCGGGCCTGCTCGTCGCGGGCCTCGTGCTCCTGGGTCCGCGCCGGAGCCTGCTGCCCACGCCCGCCGCCGCGCGCCTCGAGGCCCTCGAAGGCTGGGCCGCGCGCCAGCCCTCGCTTCCCCCGCTCGCACCGAGGGTTCACGTCCGCCCGGACGGCACCTGGCAGGACGCCCGGCTTCGTCTCCAGCTCCAGACGCCGGCCCCGGGTCTGGTGCGCGCCGACCTGGTGCTCGCCGACCGGCCCGGCCCCGGCGGGAACCGCGTCACGCCGGTGCTGCTCGTGGTGACCCGCGCGGGCAGCTTCGCGGACACGCTCCTCGGCGCCGAAGCCGCCCCCCGCGCCCTCGCCCGCTTGCCCTCGTCGCCCGGCGGACGGCGACCGAGGCTCTACGACGCCGGCGCCCTCGGCGCGGTCACCGGTCTGCTCGAGGTCGGTCCCGAGGCCGGCGCCGGCTCAGCGCCGGAGGGCAGCCTCGAGCGCGTCGAGGCGCGTGATGCCCTCGGCGGTCGCGGCCGAGTACGCCCGGCGCACGGCGCCTAGCGCGTCACGCCCGTAGAGCCGGTCGAGGAGCCGCGTCGCCACGCGCGCGTCCTCGCGGCTGCCCCGTTCGACCACCCGCACCAGCGCCAGCGGCGCGAAGGGGTCGGCCCGCACCACCTCCGCGTCCCGACGCGCCGCGATCTGATAGCGCTGCACGGTGCCGCGCCAGCTCATGTGCCGGGCATAGTCCTGCGCCATGAAGAGGCTCGGCCGCGCGTCCTCCGGGTGCTCGCGCTGGTACTCGCGCAAGGCGCGATGCGTGGCTCGGTCGAGCTCCGCCGCCGCGAAGAGCTGCGCGCGCAGCCCCGCAAGCTCCGCGGGCAGGTCCGCCGGCGCCGCGGGGATGGGCCCCACCAGGCGCACGGCTTCGCTTTCTTCGCTTTCCGCTCCCGCCGCCGCGGCGCCGGGCACCTCGTCCACGGGCTCCGGCGGCGTCTCCGGGGAGCCCAGCAAGGCCACGCCGGCGAGGCCCAGCAGGCCCGCCAGCGCGAGGGCCCAGGGGAGCCAGCGCCGCGTCGGCGCCTCCGCCGACGCCTTCGGCCGGTCGAGGGCCCGGGGCGCCGTCGTCGAGGCGCGGGAGGTCTCCGCGTCCGTGGGCGGCCGGTACACGGCGGCGGCCAGGGGCAGCGCGTCGACGGCCGCGAGCAGCTCGCCGGCGTCCGCGTAGCGGTCCTGGGGCTCCTTGGCGAGGGCCTTGAGCAGCACCTGCTCGAGCTCTTCCCGGAGCTCGAGGCCCGGCCGCACGTCCCGCGGGTCCGGCACGGGCTCGATGAGATGGGCCCGGAGCAGGTCCGTGCGCCGCTCGGCGTGAAAGGGCGGCTCGCCGGCCATGAGCTCGTAGAGCAGCACCCCGGCCGAATACACGTCCGCGCGCGCGTCCACCCTGGCGCCGCTCGCCTGCTCCGGCGCCATGTACGCGGGCGTGCCCAGGATGGTCCCGGTGCGCGTGAGGTCCGGCTGGCCTTGCCCGCCGGTGGGCGCCGGGTCGTTCAGCTTGGCGAGGCCGAAGTCGAGCAGGCGCACGTGGTCCGGGTCGTCCGGAAGGCGCTGCAGAAACACGTTCGCGGGCTTCAGGTCCCGGTGCAGCACGCCCATCTGGTGCGCGTAGGCCAGCCCCCGGAGCACGCCCCGGGCGATGCTCAGCGCGCGATGCGGCGCCGGCGGGCCTTCCCGGTCGAGCAGGTCCCCGAGCGTGATGCCCTCGAGCACCTCCATCACGAAGTAGGGCCGGCCTTCGTCGATGCCGAAGTCGCGCAGCGCCACGATGTTCGGGTGCGAGAGCGCGCTCAGCACCTGCGCCTCGCGCTCGAAACGCCGGCGCACCAGCTCCACGTCGTGAAAGCCGTGGCGGAGCACCTTCACGGCGACCTGCTGCCGCAGCCCCGTGTGTTCGGCTCGGTACACGACGCCCACGCCGCCGGCGCCGAGCACGCCGTCGATGCGGTAGCGCGAGTTCAAAAAGCTCCCGACGAGCGGGTCATCGTCTTCCGACGGCGGCGGGACGCGCTCCACGGGCACGGTCGGGTCCGGCGCCGGAGCGACGCGCGCATGGCGCCCGCTGCGCGGCGTGCCCGGGCGCTCGTCCGAGGACGCCGCCGTGTCCCCGGCTCGCTGGGGTGTCTCGCCCGAGGACATCGCCGGCCACCATAGCAGCTCGCGCGGCCACGCCAGGGGCGCTGTGCGCTGCCGCTGCGTCTCCGCTCGCGCTGCGCCAAACCCGGCGCGTCAGGGGCGCCCGAGGCGACGGAGCAGGTTCTTCCGAATCTGCTCCACGCCCTTCAGCTCGCGCTGCACGTCTTCCTCGTCGATGTCTTCGAGGATCTCGACGGGGGCTTCGATGACCGCGTCGTAGAGCCAGTTGATGGACTCTTCGTCGCTTACGCAGGCCTGGGCCGCGTGGCCTTCGTGGTTGAGCTTCGGGAGCTTGCCGCGCGTGTCCTCGAGGAGCTTCATGCCCTCGCCGAGGAACTCGCGGCTCACCTCGAGCTGCTCTTCGAGCGTGTCGAAGATCTCCGGGGCGCCCTCGCGATGCTTGGCCATGGCCTCCGGCGACTCGGCGCAGGCCCGCTCGAGCGCAAGACGGATGAGCAACACGCTGCCGGCGTGCTGGAGATGACCCCGCACGCCCGGCACGGCCGTGCCGCGGCTGAGAACATGAAGCAGCGAACCCGCCACGAGGACCCGGGCGTCGTCATCGACGTCCTCGTCCTCGACGACCCGCAACACACTCTTTAGGTCGTGAGGGAGGCCGATCACCGCGTCCCCCATCAACTCCCGAAACCGCTCCCGACTCATCGCCCCTTCGTCTCTTTCAGGTGCAGCCCGGAGGATACCGCCCTCAGAGCGGTAATCAATGCCGGTGTCTCATCCACCGGAGGGGGCGGTGATGACCCGCGGCGGCGGGGGCGGCTGCTGGCCGCCTTCGATGAGGTCCGCGGCGGCGGGGCATGCGACCTCGACGCCCGTCGGACCGACGTCGGTCTCGATGATCTTGAACTCCACGCGACGGTTGGCGTCCCAGGCCCGCGGGTTGCTGCGCGGGTTCACCGGGCAGCGCTCGCCGTAGCCCGCGCTCCGAAGCCGCGTGCGGTCCACCTCGCGCTGCACCATGGCCTCCACGACGGCGGCGGCACGGTCCCGGGTGAGCGAGAGGTTGTAGTCGTCGTCGCCGCGCTCATCGGCGTGACCCTGAATCTCGATGAGCGTGAGCTGCGGGTTGCCGTTCAGCGTCGCCGCCACCGCGTCGAGGAGCGGGAAGGAGCGCGGCTGAATCTCCGCGCTGTCCGTTTCGAAGAAGATCTTCTGGAGAATGCGCACCGTGTTCGACTCGACGATCACCAGCCCCGTGTCCGGGCAGCCGTCCTCGTCGTCGTTGCCGTTGTAGGTCTCCGGGTCGTTCGGGCACTGGTCGTCGACGTCGAGGATGCGGTCCTCGTCGTTGTCCGGGTCCGGGCAGCCGTCGAGGTCCTGGAAGTCGTCGGCGTCCTCCGGGTCGTCCGGGCAGAGGTCGTCCGTGTCGAGGATGCCGTCCTCGTCGTTGTCGAGGTCCGGG
>JBCCAW010000701.1:0-2805 GCA_039814655.1 Myxococcota bacterium
AGCGCGTGCTGTTCGGCCAATCGAGGCCTTCGAGGCCTTCGAGGAGCCGGTCCGCGTAGGCGGTGATCTTCAGCACCCACTGGCGGAGCGGGAGCCGCTCGACGGGGTGGCCGCCGCGCTCGCTCTTTCCGTCGATGATCTCCTCGTTCGCGAGCACCGTGCCCAGGGCCGCGCACCAGTTCACCGTGGCCTCGTCCTGGTAGGCCAGGCCGCGCTCGAAGAGCTGAAGGAAGATCCACTGGGTCCAGCGCACGTAGGCCGGGTCCGTCGTGTTGACCTCGCGGCTCCAGTCGTAGCTGAAGCCCAGCATCTTCAGCTGCCGCCGGAAGGTGTCGACGTTGTTGGCCGTGTTCGACGCCGGCGGCTCGCCGGTCTTGATGGCGTGCTGCTCCGCCGGAAGCCCGAAGGCGTCGAAGCCCATGGGGTGAAGCACGTCCACACCGGTGGCGCGCAGGTAGCGGCACACGATGTCCGTCGCCGTGTAGCCCTCCGGATGTCCCACGTGCAGCCCGGCGCCGGAGGGATAGGGAAACATGTCCAGCACGTAGCGGCGCGGCCGATGCTCCGATAGCTCCGCGAGGCTCGGCGTTCGGAAGGTGTCTTCCCGCTCCCAGTAGGCCTGCCACTTGGGCTCGATGCCCGAAGGCTCGTAGCGCTCCGCCATGCCCCCGCGCATAGCAGAAAGCGCCGCGAGGGGAACACGCGGCATGTGCGCGCACGCGCCTGCTTTTCACCGCCGCCAGCGTCGACTACCGTCGAGGCACTCGCGCGGGGCGCCCGAAGCATCGGGCTGAGACGCACCCGTAGAACCTGATCCGGTTCGCACCGGCGGAGGGAACGCGAGACGCGGCGTCGCCGTGCCCTTCGCCCGCCCGTGGCTCCTCGCCGCGCGCTTTCCGAGGACATGACGATGACGACGCACGACGACCTGCTCTCGCCCCCGCACCGCGGCGCCGACAACCCGTCCACGCTCCGCGCCGGGACGACGCCGGGCTCCTTTGCGCACGCCGCGGACCTCGGCGGTCCGCGCAGCTACTCCTCCCCGGACACGCCGGGCATGCCGAAGCCCAGCACCAAGACGGCCTGGGACTTCCTGCCGGAGGGCTGGCGGCGGGAGGGCGCGTTTGCCGTCGCGCCGGCGGGCTTCGAACCCATCACGCAACTCGAGCACGCGCGCCTCGGCATCGTGACGCCGGAGATGAAGCGCGTGGCGGAGCGCGAGGCGCACCTGAGCACCGAGCAGATCCGTGACGAGATCGCCGCCGGTCGCATGGTGCTCCCGGCCAACCGCGTGCACCTCGGCCACGACCTCGACCCCATGGTCATCGGCCGCGCCTCCAAGACGAAGATCAACGCCAACATGGGCGCCTCACCGGTCAGCTCGGGCACGCACGAGGAGGTCGAGAAGCTCCGCTGGGCCGAGCGCTGGGGTGCCGACACGGTGATGGACCTGTCCACCGGCGGCGACCTCGACGCGACGCGCCAGGCCATCGTGGAGGCGAGCCGCGTGCCCATCGGCACCGTGCCCATCTACTCGATGATCATCGGCAAGAGCATCGAAGAGCTCGACCTGCAGATCATCCTGGACACGCTCGAGCACCAGGCCGCGCAGGGCGTCGACTACTTCACCATTCATGCGGGCGTGCTCCGCGGGCATCTCAAGCACGTGAGGGAGCGGCTCATCGGCATCGTGAGCCGCGGCGGGAGCCTGCTGGCGAAGTGGATGCTCCACCACGGCGCCGAGAACCCCATGTACGACCACTTCGAGGCCATCTGCGAAGTGATGCGCCGCTACGACGTGACCTTCAGCCTCGGCGACGGCCTCCGCCCCGGCGGCCTCGCGGACGCCTCGGACACGGCCCAGCTGCTGGAGCTCGAGACGCTGGGCGAGCTGACCGAGCGGGCCTGGCGCATGGGCTGCCAGGTGATGGTGGAGGGCCCGGGCCACGTCCCCTTCGACCAGATCGAGTGGAACATGAAGCTCCAGCGCCGGCTCTGCCACGGCGCACCCTTCTACGTGCTCGGGCCGCTCGTGACCGACGTCTTCCCCGGCTACGACCACATCACGAGCTGCATCGGCGCCACGAGCGCCGCGTTCCACGGCGCGTCCATGCTTTGCTACGTCACGCCCAAGGAGCACCTCGGCCTTCCCAAGAAGGACGACGTGAAACAGGGCTGCGTGGCCTACAAGATCGCCGCGCACGCGGCGGACGTGGCCCTCGGCATCCCCGGCACGCGCGACTGGGACGACGATCTCACGCGCGCCCGCGCGGCGCTGAACTGGGAGAAGCACTTCGAGCTCTCCTTCGACGCGGACCTCGCACGCGCGTTCCATGACGAAGACCTCGACGTGGACACGGACTTCTGCGCCATGTGCGGCCACGACTGGTGCTCGGTCCGCATCTCGAAGGAGATCGTCGAGTTCCACTCGGGCAAGGCCGAGGGCTTCGAGCGCGAGCGCGTGCTCAAGAGCGCGGCGCTCACGACGGAGCAGCGCGCCATCCTCGAGCAGCGCGGCAACCTTAGCCCCGAGGAGATCCACCGGCTCGCGTCGAAGACCAAAACGGCCGTGGGCGCGAGCGACGCCAAGGGCGCTTGCCACAGCGACTACGTCGATCCAGACGCTGCGAGGCACATCCAGGGCGAGAAGCTCGTGCAGCTCACGCCCAAGCAGCCTCGCCCCTGAATCCCGACCTGAAAGGTCCGACCGACATGACCCGCGTCTTTCTCTTCGGCTTTGCCGCGCACGGCTTTCCCGTTGGCGTGCGAGACACCGAAGTCGTCGTAGTCCTGATACGCCGGCAC
>JBCCAW010000658.1:0-3144 GCA_039814655.1 Myxococcota bacterium
GGTCGGGGGGCTTCCGGTGGGGGGGGCGGGGGGGCGGGGGCCCCGGCCCCTCTCGCTGCCCTTCGAGGTGCGCGTGGCCCAACGCTGGGTGGACGCAGGCCCGCCCGAGGACATCCCGGACGGCGGGGCGCGCCCGCTCTGCATTCCGGGCATGGAGCGCATCGCCCTGGTGCGCTGGGAGGGCCAGGTGAGCGCGCTCCATGGCCACTGCGCGCATCAGCGCGGGCCGCTCTACGAGGGCCGGGTGATCGATGGGGCGCTGACGTGTCCATGGCACGGCTGGCAGTACCGGCCCGGCGACGGGCAGTCCCCGCCGCCCTTCACGGAGCGGATCCCGACCTACCGCGTGCGCCTGCACGAGGGGCGGGTGCTGGTGCTGCCGCAGCCGCTGCCGCCGGGCACGGCGACGGAGCCGGCGTTGATTCCGACGGGCGCGCTCACGCGGCGCGCGGAGGAGGCTTCATGAGCGACGTGCTCGACGACGCGGTGAGGGGCGACGTGGTGGAGGAGGACGGCGAGTTCTTCGTCGGCTACCTGCCCACCCCGCCGCGCACGAAGCGCTTCGTGCTCGCGATCGGCGTGGCCTTGGTCCTCTTCGCGGCGGGCCTCCAAGCAGCGCTCGCGGCCTCGCAGCGGGGCCCGGGCGAGGGCCTCGAGCGCAGCCAATCGATGGAGCTCGACGGCCTCTTCATCCAGGATCCCTACCCGATGATCCGCTTCATCGGCGAAGACGACGCGCTGCACACGGCCCTTTTCGCCCGGGGCTGGAAGGCGGGCCTCGGCACCCGCTACGCCGAGCTCGACGAAACCCCGGTCCACGTCCGCGGCCGCCTCTTCACCCGAAGAGACAGCCGCGGCCCCCGCCACCTCTTCGTCCTGAACGGCAACCCCGAGCCCACCGAACTCGACGACGCCACCCTCGAAAGCCTCGACGTCCCGGAAGAAGACCTCGGCGAAGTCGAGCTGGAAGGTGTCATCGTCGACTCGAAGTGCGCCTACGGCCAGATGCGGCCCGGGGACGGGCGAGGACATCGGGCGTGCGCGCAGTTGTGTATTGCCGGGGGGATCCCGCCGGTGTTCGTTACGCGGGACCTGGAGGGCAGAGAGACCCACGTGCTCCTCAGCAACGCACGGGGAGGCAGCGCCATCCCGCCCCTACTGGAAGCCGTTGCCGAGCCCCTCAGGCTGTCCGGGAGCCTTCGACGGCGCGGCGACCTCGCCCTCTTGCGCTTGGCGCGCTGAGTCTGCCCCCTAACCCTCGCCCGCTGGACGACCCGCCACCCCCGTGCTTGGGTCCGGCGGAACGAGGTCCCGATGTCTTCCACCGCCATCGCCAGGCCGGGTGGGGAGAGCAGCGAAGCGAAGGGCGCGTCGAGCGCCGCGCCGGACTCTCCGGCAAGCTCCGGTGTGCGTCTCCCCGAGCTCGCCGACACCAGCGCCACGCTGGCCGACCCGACGCCCACGGAGGCCGGCGCGCTGCAGGCCGCCGACGGCACCAAGGCCAAGCTCGCCATCAAGGGCGGCGGCCGGCTCCTCTTCGTCGACCTGCTCCGGCTTTTGGCGTCTTTCCAGATGCTCCACGGGCACACGCTCGACGCGCTCATCGCCCAGGAGCTCCGCCAGGGGCCCATTTACCAGGCCTGGACCTGGCAGCGCGGCCTCGTCTCCGTCGGCTTCCTCTTCGCCGCCGGCATCGCCTTCACGCTCTCCACGCTGGCCAACATGGAGAAGTGGAAGGCCAACACGCGGCGCGTCAAAAAGCGCTGGCGGCGCATCGGCTGGCTCATCCTCCTCGGCTACTCGATGCACTTCCCCGCCGAGGCCTGGTCGAGCGACCCGGCGCGCGCCGAGGCGTCGCTCAACGCCTTCATGATGGCCGACGTGCTGCAGTGCATCGGCGTCTCCATCGCCCTCATCACGGGCCTCGTCTTCGTGCTGAAAAACGAGCGCCAGGTGGCCTTCGCCGCCGCCGCGCTCAGCGTGATGTTCATCGGCCTCGCGCCGCTGGCGGACGCCGTCAACTACGAGGGCTGGTGGCGGCCCTTCGCGAACTACCTCACCCACCGGGGCGGTTCGCTCTTCCCGCTCTTCCCCTGGTCCGGCTACGTGATGGCGGGCGTCGCGCTCACCTTCGTCGTCGCGCCCCAGGGCGCCCGCACGAACCCGCGCGTGCCCATCCCCCGCCTCGCCGCGCTCAGCGCCGCGCTCTTCGCCGGGCACTTCCTCGTCGCAGCGAGCCCGCTCCAGTACACGACCGAAGCCACCACCCGCCATTCGGTGCCGAGCTTCGTTCTCCTCAAGCTCGCGAGCGTCGTGCTCGTCGTGGTCGTGCTCGCCATTCTCGCGCTCCGCATCAAGGGCCTGCCGCGCTGGCTCCAGACCCTCGCCGGCGAGAGCCTCATGCTCTACTGGTTTCACCTCATGGTCATCTACGGCGCCGGCGTCGGCCTCGCCGCGACCGTGGGTCGCACGCTTCCCCTCGGGCAGGCGCTCGCCGCCGCCGCCGCCATGGTGGTCGTGAGCGCGCTGGTCGGCCTTGGTTGGAACCGCTTCAAGAAGTGGCGCGACCGCCAGCTCGCGGCCTTCCGCGAGCGCCGCGCGCCTGCCGCGGCGTGAACCCCGTCGTCTTGGCGCATCGCCGCTAGCGCTCCCAGAGCGCAGCCAGCTCCAGGGGGACCGCTTCGAAGGGCTCGAGCGTCGCCTCCTCGTCGCCGCTCGCGCCGCCGAGGAAGCGGTAGGTCTCCCCGTCGAGGCGATAGACCTCGACGTGCTTCTCGTCCGCATCGACCAGCCAGGCGTGGCCCACGCCCTCGCGCGCGTAGACCGGTAGCTTCTGCAGCCGGTCACGGCGCGCCGTCTTCGGCGAAAGCACCTCGCAGACCCAGTCCGGAGAGAGGTCGAAGTACGCCGCGTCCGGCATCTCGGGCATCCGCTCCCGGCGCCAACCGGCGAGGTCCGGCACGAGAATGTCAGGCGTCGCTCCCAGGTGCAGCTCGGGCTCGGCCAGGATCACCCATCCCCCCGGGCCTCCTCGCCCGCGCCCAAAGGGCCCGTGAAGCAGCGCCCCGAGCGCGGTGCTCGCCATGGCATGCGTGCTCCTCGGCCGGGGCTGCGTATGCAGCACGCCCCCGATCACCTCGGCGA
>JBCCAW010000547.1:0-4097 GCA_039814655.1 Myxococcota bacterium
AGGTAACCGGAGTTTGCGGTCTTGAGCGCGGTATCCGCGAGGCCTTTACGAGGGTAAGGTAGTAGCGGGCGACGGCCGACTCGTCGTGCTGCTCGCAGAGTACGGGGCCAGGGAGGCGCATATGGTAGCGCAATTGGGGGAGATGCCACCACGTTGCCGCGTCGGCGGAGCTGCTCGGTAACACTCTACGGAGCCCCTAGCCGTCCTGCCCCGGAGGCCCAGCTTTGCGTGCGGTGCGCGCTCCGAGTCTCGGCGGCGCGGAGTCCCGCGAAGCCCACGAGCCCGAAGAGCGTGAAGAGCGCGAGGCCGCGGAGTCCGGCCATCAGTTGCACGCATCCGAGTAAGGCCAAGGCCGCGCTCAGAGCGCGGCGGAACACCGTTTCGTCTGGCCAGACGAAGCGCGGGGCCTTCAGGAGCTTATGGATCCATGCTTCCACTGCGGCATCGCGGGCTGCCAACGTCGGACCTGACGCCTCCGGGGCGACCTCGCAGCGAGGGCACGCTAGCGGAAAGGACCAGGGTTCGCGGCAGATCGGGCAGGGAAAAGCCGGTGCCGCGTGCGGGCCTTGTCGCGTCCTGCGCGCCTCGGTCCGCGGCCGCGCCGCGCTGGCGTCGGCCCGGCGGTAGGCTTCGCGCGCTGCGACGAAGCGGGCCGAGGCCTCGTCCCGACCGTCATGGCGGTCGGGATGGAGCGCCGCGGCGAGTCGCTTCCACACCCGGCGACGCTGAGCGTGCCCGCCGGCCGCGGCGAAGACCGCTTCGAAGTACTCCCGGTCGTTGCTCTGCTGCCAAGCGCCGGTGCTCGGAGCGGATGGCGCCGCGGCGTCGTTCGGCGCGATGTCATTCGGCAAGGTGTCGGCTGGAGGGAAGGCCATGGCAGTTCGGACTGCGTTCGTGTCCGGAGGTTCCGATGTTTTGCTGGGCGGTAGCTCGCATATACTTCTATGAGGGCCATGACCATCCGTTCCGACACACCGAGCGCGCCTCCCGCGGACCGCAACGTGCTGGGCCACCCGCTGGTGCCCTGTGGTCAGACGCCGCGGACCGGCTTTTTCCGCGACGGTTGCTGTCGCACGGGGCCCTCGGACCGGGGGCGCCATGTGGTGTGCGCGCAGGTGAGCGAGGCCTTCTTGGCCTTTTCTCGAGCGCGAGGGAACGACCTGACGACGCCGCGACCGGAGTACGACTTTCCCGGGCTCCGTCCCGGTGACCGCTGGTGCCTTTGCGCCAGCCGATGGCTCGAGGCGCACGCCGCCGGCGTCGCGCCTCCGGTGTGGTTGGCCGCGACGCACGAAAAGGCCCTGGAGACCGTGCCCCTGGCGGCCCTGGCGACGCACGCCATCGACGACGAGGCATGAGGTCATTGCTCGCGGGCGCCTCGCGCGTAGCTCAGGAGGGACGCGCCCCGCGCGCGTCGTCACGGGGAGCGAGGGTGCAGCATGGGTGACGGTGATTCGCAGAGCTACGCGGCGGCCTTTGAGCGGTCCACGCAGGATCCGGAGCGCTTCTGGCGCGAGGCCGCCAAGGCCCTGCGCTGGTTCGAGGCACCGAGGACCGTGCTGGACGCCGATGACGCGCCCTTTTACCGGTGGTTTCCAGACGGGACGCTCAACACCTGCTTCGAGGCCCTCGACCGGCACGTGGAGGACGGCCACGGCGACCAGCTCGCGCTCGTCCACGACAGCGCCATGCAGGGCGGACCCGACGGGCCCCGGGTCACCCGGCGGACCTACCGGGAGCTGCGCGACGAGGTGGCGCTCTTTGCCGGTGCGCTCGCGAAGCTCGGTCTCACGAAGGGCGACCGGGTCATCGTCTACATGCCCATGGTGCCCGAGGCGGTGGTGGCCATGCTCGCCTGCGCGCGCCTCGGCGCCATTCACTCGGTGGTCTTCGGAGGCTTTGCGGCTCACGAGCTCGCCACGCGCATCGACGACGCCTCGCCCAAGCTCGTGATCGCCGCGAGCTGCGGCCTCGAGCCTTCGCGCACGGTGGCCTACAAACCCCTGCTCGACGCGGCCCTCGACGAGGCGTCCCATGCGGTCGACACCTGCGTGATTTTGCAGCGGCCGGAGCTCGAGGCCTCGCTCGTGGCCGGTCGGGACGTGCTCTGGGAGGACGCGCTCGCCGGCGCCGAGGCGCATGCGCCGGTGCCCGTGGAGAGCACGCACCCGCTCTACGTTCTCTACACCTCCGGCACGACCGGCCAGCCCAAGGGCGTCGTTCGCGACCACGGTGGACACGCCGTCGCGCTCTCATGGTCCATGAAGAACGTCTACGGGGCCGAGCCCGGCGACGTGTACTGGGCGGCGAGCGACGTGGGCTGGGTCGTCGGCCACAGCTACATCGTCTACGGCCCGCTCCTCCACCGCTGCACGACGGTGATGTACGAGGGCAAGCCCGTGGGCACGCCCGACGCCGGGGCCTTCTGGCGCGTGCTCGAAGACCATCGCGTGAACGTCTTCTTCACGGCGCCGACGGCCTTCCGGGCCATCAAGCGCGTGGACCCGGAAGGCGTGCGCGTGAAGGACTACGACACCTCGGCGCTCCGAACGCTCTTCCTCGCCGGTGAGCGCTGCGACCCGGACACGCTGGCCTGGAGCGGCCGCGTGCTCGGCGTTCCCGTGGTCGACCATTGGTGGCAAACGGAGACCGGCTGGCCCATCGCATCGAACCTCGTGGGCCTCGAGCCCATGCCCGTGAAGCCGGGCTCGGCGACGGTGCCCGTGCCCGGCTGGGACCTGCAGGTCCTGGACGACGAAGGCGTACGTCAACCCGCGGACGTCATCGGGAACCTCGTCGCGAAGCTTCCGCTCCCCCCGGGCGCGCTGCTCTCGCTCTGGAACGCCGACGCGCGCTACGTGGAGACCTACCTGAGCCGCTTCGAGGGCTACTACGCGACCTCCGACGCCGGCTTCATCGACGCCGACGGCTACGTGCACGTGATGGCGCGCACCGACGACGTCATCAACGTCGCCGGGCACCGGCTCTCCACCGGGGCGCTCGAAGAGGTCATCGCGGCGCACCCGGACGTGGCCGAGTGCGCCGTCATCGGCGTACAGGACCAGACCAAAGGCCAGCTCCCCTGGGGCCTGCTCGTGCTCAACGCGGGCTGCGAGCGCGGCGACGACGTGGTGAGGGAGGCCGTGGCCGAAGTGCGCGCGAAGGTTGGCCCCGTGGCCGCCTTCAAGCACGCGGTGGTGGTGGACAAGCTGCCCAAGACCCGTAGCGGCAAGGTGCTTCGCGGCACGCTCCGCAAGATGGCCGACGGCATGCCCTGGACCATGCCCGCGACCATCGAGGACGAGGCCGTGCTCTACGACGTCGAAAAGGTGATCCGGGCGCTCTGAGCGGCCTCGACGGGAAGCGCGGGCTCAGTCTTTCACGTAGCGGTGCCGGGTCTCTTCGCTCGGTCCCACGTGCTTCTCGAGCCAGCCGTTGAGCGGCCGGGCATCCCGGTAGCTCTCCATGAGCTTCGGGCCCGCGTCCGGCCCGTTGAGCCAGGCCGGGAGCGGCTTCCAGTTCATGGAGACCGTGAGCCCCTTGTGCCGAAGAAAGCGGACCCGCTCGTGGTCCTTCGGATAGCCCCGGGCCGCGGTCTTCAGCGCCTCGCCGCCCACCTCGTAGCCTGCGCCTTCCATCTCCTCGACGAGGGTCTCGAGCTTCCGGCCCTTCCGCGCGTCGACCACGGCTTCGTAGAAGCGTTGCCGCTGATCCTTGGCCATCTGGTAGCAGCCCGTCGCCGTGAAAAAGCTCCGGGGCTCGAGGTGCAGGTAGTAGACGCAGCCGCGGCTCTCGAAGACCGCCGTCGCCGCGGTCTTGTAGGGCGATTTGTCTTTGGAGAAGCGCACGTCCCGGTAGATGCGGAACATCTTGCCTCGGCCCAGCTCGGGCTCCGCTTCGCGCACGAAGGCTTCGAGGGGCGCCTTCACGTGCGCCTCGTACTCGCTCTTATGCGCCTGAAACCACGCGCGCTCGTTGTTCTTCTTCAGGCGGCGAAGGAAGGAGAAGAGCTCTTTGGGAAAGCCCTCGAACTCCCGGAAGCGTGCGCGGCGACGGCGGCTGGCCATGGGGTGATGCTCGGCGTTGACGGCGGCGCG
>JBCCAW010000609.1:0-3570 GCA_039814655.1 Myxococcota bacterium
ATGACATCTGGCTGAGCATGGGCTAAGCGCTGCTGAGCCTGTGTGAGAGCGAGGGCGGCGGCGTCGCCGGGCCCGGTGCCGGGTCCCGCGGCCAGCCGGGCGCGCTGGAGCGCGAGCACGTCCCGGGCGACGGCGAGCAACCCGTCCCGGCGCGTGGCCCAGAGCTCGCCCACGGTGCCGCCGCCGGCCTCGAGGCCGGCGACGTTGCTGGTCAGGATGTAGAGGTTTTTCGTGACCAGCGCGTCGGTGAGCGCCTCGCGCGGGATGGGCTCGGCCTCGTAGCCGACGCCGTTCAGGGCCGCGGCGAGGCCCTCGGCACCGGGCCCGGCGATGGGCGTCGGGAGCAGCACCGTCGTCTTCTTGTTCGCCTTCTTCTCGAACCAGACGGACGCCACCGTTGGGTCCTCGAGGCCGTGGCGCCGCCAGTCCGGCGGCAGGAGCTCGTTCTGCACGAGCACGAGCGCCTCGCGCCAGCCGTCCGGGCACCCGGCGAGCCACTCGTCGAGGCCCGCTTCCCCAAGGGCCACCACGACGTGGGCGGGGGCCGGCACCGCTGCGGCCCGCGCTGGCACGTCGTCGCCCCGGTTCACGGGCACGACCGCGTGCCCCGCGCGAAGCAGAGCGTGCGCGAAGGCCGACCCGATTTGCCCGAGCCCGACGACGACGGAGGTGGAGCGCGTCATGGGGCGGTGATACCAGGTGTGCGCTCATGACTGCCTATGACGCCGCCTTCGCCGCCGCCGACCGCTACGCACGCGCCGTCGAGGCCGGGCCTGCCGCCGCCGAGGCGGCCGCGCGGGAGGCGCTGACGCGCTGTCGCGCTGCGCTCGGCGTGCTTCTCGAGCGGCTCTCGGACCTCGGCTACCCCGGAGGCGGTGCGGAGCGCCCCTCACGGCTCAACGCGGTGCCCGGGCTCGCCGCGCCGCTCTCCCCGGGCGCGGTGGCCGAGGTGCGTGCCGCCCTCCCCGTCGAGCCGCCGCGGGTGCTCGAGCTGTTTTGGGAGATCGTGGGGGGCATCGACCTGAGTGACGCGCGGGACCGGGCCCACGTGCTTTTCTTCGCCAAGCGAGGCCTGCGGCCGGACACGCCCGAGAGCCTCGTCGACCCGCTGGTGATCGAGGGGCCCACGGAGGCCTGGCTCGAGCGCGCCACGGACGCCCTCGCGGCGGTCCCCGAAGACGAGGCGGAGCTGCCCCTCGCCCCGGACGCCTTCGCCAAGGACAACCTGGCCTCGGACGGCCCCTTGACCCTCGCCATGAACGACGACTGGACGCCGCTCCTCGAGGGGGAGTTCGCCTGGGCCGGCCGTCTCCGGCCCAGACTGGCCCCGGCGAGTCCGGACCTGCTCACCTACTTGCGGGCCAGCGTGCTCGAGTGCGGGGGCTTTCCCGGGCTCTTCGGCACCACCGCCTTCGAAGACCTCCGGCGCCTGCTGACGGCGGGGCTGCCGCCCTTTTGAGGCCGGCGGTGTTTACGGCACTGCGGCGTTTACGGCACTGCGGCGTTTACGGCACTGCGGCGTCTTCGGCACGGCAGCGTCTTCGGCACTGCAGCGTTTTCGGCACTGCGAGCCTGAACCGCGGCGAGCCTGAAGCGCGGCTACCCGGCACCGCCCGCGGGGCCGCTGTCGTGCGGCAGGCTGCCGCGGGGCGAGCGCAGGTAGACGAAGGGCGTCTGGGAGAGGAGGTTCGAGACGCGGCTCATGTAGATGTCCGCGCTCTTCTCGATTTGCCGGGCCAGGTGCGATTTGTCGTTGCCGGCACGCATGACGAGGCCCCAGCGCGCGTTCACGAGCTCTCCGGCGGCGCGTGCCAGCGGGGAGATGGACTCGTCGAGGGTCACGAGCTCCGCGCGCAGCGCCTGGAAGCGGGCCTCGAGCGTGTCCAAGGACTCGTCGACGGCGGGACCGTAGCCGCGGCGCTTGCGCTGGAGCCGAAGGCGCACGTTCGAGGCCTCGTGCTCGAGGCGCTCCTTCCGCTCCATGCGCTCGCTCAGCTCCCGTTGCTTCGCCTTGAAGGCCTCGAGGGCCTGGATGTCGTCCTCGAGCTCGCGCACCACCAGGGCCGTCCGCCAGCGGTGCATGCGCTTGGAGACGTTCACGTCGCTGAAGATGTGGTCGCCCACGTAAAGGAGCTGAGGCCCCGCGATGCCGAAGAGCTCTTCCAGGAGCCAGGCGTGGCCGCCGAGGTAGGCGCCTCCCTCCCGGAGCTTTCCGACGACTGGCCGAAGCAGACCGTCGTCGTCGACGATCTCGAAGATGGGGTTTCGAGCGTTGAAGAAGTCGGGCTTGCGCGCCGCGACGATCACCACATCGAAGAGGCTCCGCCAGCCCTCGCCGCCGAGGTAGCGATCGAAGGCGTAGCTCATCATCGCCTTCGTGTAGAACCACTCGCTGTTCGTGATGAGCGCGACCTTCTTCCCGGCGTGGCGGAGGTCCTGGAGCGCGAGGGGCAGGTCCGCGTCGAGCTCCACGAAGCGGTCCGGGTCCGCCATGATCTCCCGCTTGAGGTCGCCGCGCATGTGCACGTCGTCGATGGCCTGCCGGACCACGTCGTAGACGTCGCGGTAGCTCATGGGCCCCTCGGCGTCCGGGAGCGCGCCGGCGTCCAGGAGATCGATGCACTGCGCGTAGAGGTGCGCCTCGCTCAGCGCGAAGAGCGTGTTCAAGAATCGCCAGCGCCCCTCGCTGAGCTCGACCAGCTCCCGCGCGTAGATCTCCCGGTAGGTCTCGAAGGAGAGCGGCGACGTCCCGTGGAGGGCCTTCTTCACGAAGCCGAAGCGGTTCGCCTTCACGATGTTGCCGAGCTCGAGGTCGAGGATGAGGCCGAGCTGCGCGAAGGAAGGGTCGAGCTCGAAGGCGCGCACGGGCCAGCCCCGCTCGAGCAAGATGCGCTTGGCATGGGTAAAGGCGTGCCGCTCCCAGGCCTCGGTTCGGTAGTGGATCAGCGTGTAATCCATGTCGAAGCCGACCACCGCGATGGAGCGGAGGTTGAGGGTGCGGTTGCAGTAGATGCGCCGCGCGGGCGCCGGTAGCTCGGAGAGGCTCACGGCGTCAGTATCCTCGGGGCGGCGCTGCCACGCACGGGCCCGACGGCCCAGGCCGAGCCGACCTCCACCACCCCGAGGCCGTGCGCCGCGGCGAGCGCCACCAGCGCGTCGCGGGGATCGACGGCGCGAAGCCGAAGCGTGACCCGCGCCGCGGGCACGTCCGTGAGCACGATGCCGACGCCCGCTGCATCGGCAAGAAAGCGCAGGGCCTCGCCGAGCGGCGCGGCGTCGAAGGCAACGTCGATGCGGTGTCCGTTTCCGTTTCCGTGTCCGTTTCCGTGTCCGTTTCCGTGTCCGTTTCCGACTCCGTGTCCGACTCCGTGTCCGACTCCGTGTCCGACTCCGTGTCCGTTTCCGTTTCCGTGTCCGTTTCCGTGTCCGGCTCCGGCTCCGACTCCGTTCTCCGGTTGCCGGCGGTCCCAGGCGGCCAGGGAGGCGGGGTCGAGAGGCGCGGCCTCCGGGGCCGGACGCATGGCGGCCGCCGGCGCGGAGGCGCAGGCGGCCACGAGGCCCAGGAGCGGG
>JBCCAW010000731.1:0-2516 GCA_039814655.1 Myxococcota bacterium
ACTACGACCGCGCCGGCGCGTTGAAGGACATGCTCCAAAACCACCTCATGGTGGCCATGAGCCTCGTCGCCATGGAGGAGCCCGCGCGCATCGACGGCGCGTCCTTTCGCGGCGCCCGCGTCGAGGTGTTGCGGAGCATCCCCACGCCCACGCCGGAGTCCATCGCCTATCACACGGTGCGGGCCCGCTACGGCGCCGGCACCATCGGCGAGCGCGCCATCCCGGCCTACGTGGACGAGCCCGGCGTCGACGCGAGCCGGAACACGGAGACCTACGCGGCGGTGCGCCTCAACATCCGGAGCAACCGCTGGGACGGCGTGCCCTTCGTGCTGCGCTCGGGCAAGGCCCTGGCCGAAGACCGGGCAGAGATCGCCATCCACTTCAAGCCCGTGGTCGCGCCCTTCGACCGGGTCGTCGCCCCCAACGTGCTGCGCATCGGCTTGATGGAGCCCTACGTACGTGTCGGGACCGTCATCAACGGCGACGACCTCGCGCCGCTCCCGCAGGAGCTCGACCTCATGTCCCCGCCGAGCCCGCGCTCGGCCTACGCCAACCTCATCCTCGAGATGCTCGAGGGCCAGGCGTCACTCTTCATTCGTGGCGACGAGGCCGAAGAGGCCTGGCGCATCGTCGACCCCATCGTGGCCGCATGGCGCGAGGGCGTGGTGCCGCTCCAGACCTACCCCGCCGGCCAGGCGCCGCCGGCGCTCTGAGCGCGCCGAGGCCGCACCTCGGCATTCCCTTGCGCCGCCAAGGTGCCGCTGGGTGTACAAGCAGGCCATGGCGAACACGGCGGAGGATCGGCGGCTGGCGGAGAACGAAGCGCGCACGCACTACTGGAAGCGCTGGGGTCCTTACCTGAGCGAGCGCCAGTGGGGCACGGTGCGCGAGGACTACAGCCCGGGGGGCACGGCCTGGTTCGACCTGCCCCACGATCACGCGCGGAGCCGCGCCTACCGCTGTGGGGAAGACGGCCTGCTCGGCTTCACGGACCGGCGCTGCCGGCTCTGCTTTGCCTTGGCGCTCTGGAACGGCCGGGACCCGATCCTCAAGGAGCGCCTCTTCGGCCTGACGGGGCCAGAGGGCAACCACGGCGAGGACGTCAAAGAGCTGTACTACTACCTCGACGCGACGCCGACCTATTCCTACGCGCGCTCGCTCTACAAGTACCCGCAAGCGGCCTTTCCCTACGCCGACCTCGCCGGAGAGAACGGGCGCCGCGACAAGCGCTCGCCGGAGTTCGAGTTGCTCGACACCGGCGTCTTCGACGACGGCCGCTACTTCGACGTGGTCGCGAGCTACGCGAAGGCCGGGCCCAACGACGTCGCGATCCGGCTGACCGTTCACAACCGCGGGGCCGAAGACGCGACGCTGCATCTCCTGCCCCAACTCTGGTTTCGGAATACCTGGAGCTGGGGCCGGGACGGCGACGGGCAATGGCCCGCGGGGCTCATCCGCGCCGCAGGCGACCCGCTCGCGGGCGGCTTCCTCGAGGCGACGCACCCCTCGACGCTCGGCAGCATGCGCCTTCGCCTGGAGACGCCGACGGACGCGCTGGCGGCGCCGGCGGAGACGCTCTTCACGGACAACGAAACCAACGCCGCGCGGCTCTTCGGGACTTCCGGCCCCAGCTACGCGAAGGACGCCTTTCATCGCCGCGTAATCCACGGCGAGCGCGAAGCCTGCCGGCCGCGGCCCGAAGGCACGAAGGCCGCCTACTGGCTGCCGCTCCGCGTGCGGGCGGGCGGGGAGGTGAGCGTGCGCCTTCGCCTGACCACGTCGGATGCGCCGGCGGCGCGGGACGCGGCCCTCGCGTTCGGGGACCACGACCCGCTCTTCGCCGAGCGCCGCGCGGAGGCCGATGCCTTCTACGCCGGCGTCATCGACGCGCGCCTCTCCGAGGAGGAGCGCCGCGTGGCCCGGCAGGCCTACGCGGGCCTCCTGCACACGAACCAGTTCTACCACTTCGCCGTGAAGGACTGGCTCGCAGGCGACCCGTCGCAGCCGCCGTCGGCGCCGCAGCGGAAGAAGGGGCGCAACCGCGAGTGGGACCACCTCTTCGCCAACGACGTGCTCTCCATGCCGGACAAATGGGAGTACCCGTGGTTCGCGGCCTGGGATCTCGCCTTCCACATGATCCCTTACGCGCGCCTCGACCGGGAGTTCGCCAAGCGCCAGCTGCTCGTGTTTTTGCGCGAGTGGTACATGCACCCCAACGGGCAAATCCCGGCCTACGAGTTCGCCTTCGGCGATGTGAACCCGCCGGTGCACGCCTGGGCCGTGTGGCGCGTGTACAAGCTCGCCGGCGACGGCGACGTGGCGTTCTTGGCGCGCTGCTTTCAGAAGCTGCTGCTGAACTTCACCTGGTGGGTGAACCGGAAGGACCCGGACGGGGACAACGTCTTCAGCGGCGGCTTTCTCGGCCTGGACAACATCGGAGTCTTCGACCGCAGCAAGCCCCTGCCCACGGGCGGCCAGCTCGACCAGGCCGACGGCACGGCGTGGATGGCCTTCTA
>JBCCAW010000250.1:0-8259 GCA_039814655.1 Myxococcota bacterium
CCCTGCCCCATCTCGGAGCGCGAGACCCAGACGGTGACCAGGCCCTCGGTGCTGATGGAGAGGTACGCCGACGGGCGAAAGGTCTCCGGGCTCGGCGGCACGAAGCGTCGCCGGCGCTCGATCTTGGCACCGCCCCAGACGCCGATGCCCATGCCCACGGCGCCGGCCGACGCCGAGCCGCCAAGGAGCAAGACCAGCTCGCGACGCGAGAGCCGGGCCCAGCCCCGCCTCGAGCCCGCGGCGCCGTCCGCTGCAGTGGCGTCCGCTGCAGTCTCGCCGGCGCTACTCACCGGCGCCCTCCGGGGCCGGGGCCACGTCGCGAATGGCCGCGCGGATGCGGTTGTAGGTACCGCAGCGGCAGAGGTTGCCCTGGAGCGCGGTGTCGATCTCGGCGTCCGTGGGCCGCGGCGTGCGCGCGACGAGCGCCGCGGCGCTCAGGATCTGACCCGCTTGGCAGTAGCCGCATTGCGGCACGTCGTGGGCGACCCAGGCGCGCTGGAGCGGGTGGTCCTTTAGGCCCTCGATGGTCCGTACGGGCCGCGGTCCGACGGAGCTCAGGGGGACCTGACAACTCCGCACGGGGCGGCCGCCCAGGTGCACCGTGCACGCCCCACAGTGGCCCGCGCCGCAGCCGTACTTCGTGCCCGTCAGCGCGAGCCGGTCCCGAAGCACCCAGAGCAGCGGCATGGACGCGGGGGCTTCGATGTCCCGCGCCACGCCGTTCACCTCGACGCGGTAGCTCGCCATGGGCCTGCCTTAGATTCCGACCGCAGCCCTGGCAATGGTGGCGTCGCTCAGCGCTTGAAGAGGGCGCCGAGCTCCTTGTCGACGGCATCGCTCACCTCGACCTCCACGGCAGCGACGTTGTCCTCGACGTGCTCCACCCGGGACGCGCCGGTGATGACGCTGCTCACTTCCGGGCGCCGCAGGCACCAGGCGAGCGCGAGCTGCGCCGGCGTGACGCCATGGTCGCGGGCCAGGCTCACGAAGCGGCGAAGCTTCGGGAGGTTCTCCTCGGCGAGGTAGCGGTCGAGCCACTGGCTGGTGGCCCCGCGGCTGCCGGCGGGGCGGCCGTCGAGGTACTTGCCCGTGAGCGCCCCGCCCGCGAGGGGGCTGAAGACGACGAGGCCCATGCCGAGGCGCGCGCTCACGGGCATGACGCGCTTCTCGATGTCCCGGGTGAGCAGGTTGTACTGAGGCTGCTCGACGATGGGCGCGCTGAGACCGCGCAGCCCCGCGAGCGCGTGCACCTTGGCGAGCGTGCCGGCCTTCCAGCAGCTCGTGCCCCAGTAGAGCACTTTCCCCTGGCGCACGAGGTCGTCCATGGCCCGAGCCGTCTCATCGAGGGGCGTGTCCGGGTCTTCGCGGTGGCAAAAGTAGAGGTCGAGGTAATCGGTCCCCAGCCGGCGCAGGCTCGCCTCGCAGCTCTCGATGATGTGCTTGCGGCTCAGGCCCCGGTCGTTGGGCCCGTCGCCCATGGGCCAGAAGCACTTGCTGCTGATGACGAGGGAGGCCCGGCGCAGCCCCGGAAGAAAGGCCCCCACGGCCTCCTCGGCCCTGCCCGACGCATACACGTCCGCGAGGTCGATGAAGTTCACGCCTCGCTCGAGGGCCGCGCGCACGATGCGCTCCGTCGCCGCCCCATCGACGCCTCCGCCGAAGGTGAGCCAGCCCCCGAGGGACACGGCGCTGACCTTGAGTCCGCTGCTTCCGACGCGTCGGTATTGCATGGGCGCTCTATACCCCAGCCGCGGAAGGACTGGGAGCCGGCGTCGCCGGCACGCGGAACGCGGAACGCGACGCTCAGATGCAGTTTCCATGAATGTTTGCGGCCACTGATCGCATCTCATGATCACGCGAAAGAAGAGATGACGATATGGGCCACACACGAACCTCAAAGGCCGACAAACTGTCAACACTCCAACACGAAAACACGCCCATTCGTGTAAGAGACTGCAGATTTCGCACTCTCGAATGCAAGATCTGCTCGCTAGGAACGCCGCCCCGAAGTGCGCTCCGGGTTTCTGTGGAAGATCCGCTTGCGGGGTGGGTGCCGCGGCGACGAAGGACAAGCCAGAGCCCATTCGAGGAGGTCGGCGCGCAGCCTGCGGGTGGAGGGCCGCTGAAACGCGGAGCGCACTTCGGGGTGGAGGTACTCGCCCTCGTTCTCCTGGCTCTTCCGCTCGCGAGCGGCTGCGACGGGGTGGTGCACGGCCCTCGCGGAGCGGACCAGCTCCTGGAGGGCGACCGCGCGCGCTCTCCCAACAACCCGCGGCTCGGCCGCGGCGACGCGCGCCGAACGGGGCCGACGCGGCGGGACCGAGGCGACCACGCGGTGCGCTACCCCGAGGACCTTCGAAGCCTCGATGGAACGGGCAACCATCCCACGCATCCCGACTGGGGTCGGGCCGGCGGCCTGTTTCGGCGCGCCGTGCCCGCGGCCTACGCCGACGGCGCGCACGCGCCCAGCGGCGAAGACCGGCCCGGGGCGCGGGAGATCAGCCAGGCTGCGCTCGCCCAGACGGAGGACGCGGCCAACGCGAGGGGGGCGTCGGATCTCCTGTGGCAGTGGGGCCAGTTCCTGGACCACGACCTCGACCTGGCACCGGAGGTAGACCCTGAGGAGGCCTTCGACATCGCCGTCCCCACCGGCGACCCAGCCTTCGACCCTGAAGGCTCTGGCAGGGTTTTCCTCGGCCTCCACCGGTCTCTCTACGAGACGGTTCGCGGAGTGCGGGAACATGTCAACGCAATCACTTCCTACATCGATGCATCGAACGTCTACGGATCCGACGCGCGCCGTGCCTCCGGGCTCCGTGTCGGCGACGGCAGCGGCCGTCTTCGGACGAGCGAGGGCAACATGCTTCCCTTCAACACCACGGGCCTGGACAACGCGGCGCCGCCGGGCATGGACGCCGCGTCTCTCTTCGTGGCGGGAGACTTCCGCGCGAACGAGCAGGTCGGCCTCGCGGTGCTGCACACGCTCTTCGTCCGCGAGCACAACCGGCTGGTGGCAATGCTCGCCACCGAGGATCCGGCCGCCGAAGGCGACGAGCTCTACGAGCGGGCCCGCGCCCTGGTGGGCGCCGAGATGCAGGCCATCACCTACAACGAGTTTCTCCCGGTCCTGCTCGGCCCGGACGCGCTCCCTTCCTACGAGGGCTACGACGAGGACCTCGAACCCGATATCGCCAACGTCTTCGCGACGGCGGCCTACCGCGTTGGGCACACCATGCTCTCGGCCAACCTCCTGCGGCTGAGCTCGAGCGGGCAGGACATCGAGGAGGGCCCGCTCGCGCTCGCGGAGGCCTTCTTTCGTCCCGAGGCGGTCCTTCGCATCGGTCTGGAGCCCTACCTGCGGGGGCTCGCGACGCAGCAGGCGCGCGCCGTGGACCTCCAGGTCGTCGACGACGTGCGGCATTTCCTCTTCGGCCCGCCCGGCGCCGGCGGTCTGGACCTCGCGAGCCTCAACGTCCAGCGCGGGCGCGACCACGGCCTCCCGGACTTCAATAGCGTTCGCGAAGCCCACGGTCTGCGCGCGTGGCGCAGCTTCGCGGAGCTGAACCCGGACCCGGAGGTGCAGGCGCGGCTCGAGGCCGCCTACGAGTCCATTGACCAGCTCGACGCTTGGGTGGGCGGCCTCGCCGAGCCGCCGGTGCCCGGGGGCATGGTCGGAGAGACGCTCGTGGCCGTCTTGGGCGACCAGTTCTGGCGGCTCCGCGAAGGCGACCGCTTCTGGTACGAGCGCTACCTTCCCGCAGAGGAGCGCGCCTGGGTGGACGCCAGCACACTCGCGGCCATCATCCGGCGCAACACGGACGTGGGAAGCGAGCTTCAAGACGACGTTTTCCTCGCGCCCTAGACGCAGCGGGGCCCGTGGCTCAGGGGGCGGGCTGGGAGGCGAGCGCGGCGAAGCACCAGGTGTCCCGACGCGGTCCCCCCGCGGCCGGCGACGCCTGGTGCCGAAGGACCCCTTCGCAATGGAGCCCGGCCTTCTCCGCGACGCGGATGGAAGCCAGGTTGTTGTCGTCGCAGCGCCAGGAGAGGCGGAGCCATCCCCAGGCCGGCGAAAAGCCCCAGCGGAGCACGGCGCGAAGCACCTCCGTTCCGACCCCGTGGCCCTGCCAGGAGGTCCGGAGCCACATGCCGACCTCGGCCTGGCGCCCCTCGAGGGGGCCTTCGCGAAGGTGGAAGCCCGTGCCCCCGACCACCGTGGCCCCGTCGTCCGCGAAGATACCCAGCGTGAAGTCTTCGTGGAGGAGCCAACGCGCGCGACTCTGCCGGGCCTGGCGCTCGCTCGCATGGACATCGCGATGCGACGCGACCCAGGGCATGCGCGGCCGGAGCACGACGCGGGACTCGGTTACGGCCTCGAAGAGCGCCGGGCCGTCGCCGGGCATCAAGGAGCGGAGCACGAAGCTGCCGCCGACGAAGCGCTCCGGCGGAAGCCAGTCGTCCTCACCCACCATGCGCACCTTCTAGCCGGAGCACGGCGCCGGCGGCACCTGCAGCCTCCGCTGCGCTCCGGATGCGGGCGGCATCGCTGGCCACGGAGAGGTCCACGAGCACCGGCGCCGAGGCGCTCGCTTCGGGAATCCCAGCGAGGTCGAGGCGCCGGGCGTCGCTGCCCGGGGCCCGGACGCCTTGGTCCAGCAGGATGACGCGGCCGTTGCCCCCGGCGCGCACCTGCCCCGCCGCGGCCAGCCACGCCGCGACATCGGCGGAGGGGGCCCGACCGAGGGCGATGGCCGCGTCGGCCCGGGAGGCCGCGCGCAGGAGCGACGCATCTTCCATGCGCGCTCCGTCGATGACGAGCAGGTCCGCCCGCGGCGCAAAGGCCTGCACATCTCCGGCGTGACTCACCGGCAGGGCGAGCACGAGGCCCCGCGCCGACGCCGCCTCGTGGAGAAGATCGACGAGGAGCCGCCCCTCCACGCGTCGGTGCACCTCGAGAAAGGCCCCCCAGAGCCCATCGGCGCCGAGCGCCGCGGCCTGCTCCGCGGCCTCGCGGACCTCCGCGGCGCTCTCGACGACCGCCGGCCCGGCGAAGAGGTCCGGCTCCGCGTCGCCGACGACGATGGGCCCCACGCGCACCTTCGGCGTGAGCGTCGGGTCCGGAACGGGAAGCGCCACGCGCCGGGGACGCGCGGGCTGCGCCTCTTGAAGGGTCTGCGCGGGATAGCAGCCCAGTACGCGGAGAAAGCTGGTCTCCGTGGCGAAGGCCGCGAGGGCCGCGGTCACCTCGGGCATGCCCAGGTGACCCTGAAAGTCGAGGTAGAAGCGGTACTCCCAGGGCGAGCCGGGCCGGGGCCGCGACTCGAGCTTCGTCAGGTTCAGCTCCGCCGCGGCGAGGATGGCGATGGCCCGGGCCAAGGCGCCGCGCTCGTGCCGCGTGGCGAAGACCATGGACACCTTGGCCGGGACGCGCGCGTCCGGGAGCCGGGCCTGCCGCGCCACGATCATCATGCGCGTGTAGTTTTCCCGCTGGTCCTGGATGCCCCGGCGAAGCACCGGGAGCCCGCGCAGCCGCGCGGCCTCCTCGCTGGCGATGGCCGCCTGGCGCGGGTCCCCCTCGCTCGCGATCTTCGAGACAGCCTCCGCCGTGTCGCGAAAGGCCTCCACGCGGCAGCCCGGAAGCCCGCTCAGAAACGTGCGGCACTGCGCCAGCGCCACGGGATGCGACACGATGCACTCGAGGTGCCCGAGGGCGACGTCCTCGGCGAGGCCGATGAGGCAGTGCACGACGGGCTGAATCACCTCGCCGACCACGTGCAGGTCGAGCTCCGCGAGCAGGTCGTAGCTCTCGTTGATGCTGCCCGCGGTCGTGTTTTCGATGGGGAGCACGGCCTCGTCGAGCACGCCGTCGCGCACGGCCTCGAGCATGGGCCGAAAGCCCTCGTAGCCCCGCAGCTCCAGGTCGCCCTCACCCCCGGCGTAATGGCGCCGAGCCGCCGCGTGGCTGAAGGCCCCCTCGGCGCCTTGAAAGCCCACGACGCGGCGCCTGTCGCCGTCGCCGTGGAGCCGCGCGTGCTGGGTGCGAAGCGAGTGCTCGAGGATCTCGTGAAAGACCCGGGTGACGAGCCAGGGGTCGAGGCCGAGGTCTTCGCCGACGGCGACGAGCTTGCCGAGGAGCGCCGACTCGCGCTCCGTGTCGCGCACGACCTTGCCTCCGCCGGCCTTCAGCTCGCCGACGCGGGCGACGAGGTCCCGGCGCGCGGCGAGGCCCTCGAGGATGGACCGGTCGACCCCATCGAGGGCCGCGCGAAGGGCGGCCAGGCCCTCCGGCGCGCCGCCAGACTCGTCGCTGCTCATGGCGCTTGCGGTATCACGACGCGCATCGTTCGTCCCGGGCCGTGTACCGTCGCCGCCATGAGCCGCTTCCTGCCGTTCTTGGTGGCGCTCGTGCTCGTGCCCTCCTGGGCCCGGGCCGACGACACGCACTACCAGACCTTTCTCATCGGTGAGCGCGCGCTCGGCATGGGCGGCGCGGCGACGGGCGTCGGCAGCGAGGCGTCGGCGGTCTTCTACAATCCCGGCGGCCTGGCCTTCACCCGGGACAACGGCTTCAGCGGCAACCTCTCCATCAACGCCTACGACCGGCGCGACATCGACCAGGGCTACGGTTCGCCGCTGGGCGTGGCGGACCTGACGGCCACGAGCCGCCCGGCGGTGCCGGTCTTCGCGAGCGGCGTGGCCAAGTTCGGCCGCCGGGACGCGGACGGGGTCCGGCCCCACGCCTTCGCCTTCACCACGCTCACGCCCGTGCAGCGCAGCCTCCGCATGACCGCCGACCTGGCGGACGGGGGCGTGGCCGACACGCTCCGCATCGACGAGCAGAGCCGCACGCTCTACCTCGGGCCGACGCTGAGCTTCCGCCTGCCCCGCCGCGTGGGCTTCGGCGTGAGCCTCTTCCTGGTCACGCAGCGCTTTCGCCACTCGGAAGACCAGGTGGTGGTGACCGAGGGCGAGGGCGACCCCAGCACGGGCGTCTTCACCAACAACACGCTCTTCGTGCGCGAGTCCCTGCTCACGCGGACCACGCGGCACCTCGTCGCCCGCATCGGCGTGACCTGGGAGCCGGCCCCGCGCTGGCGCCTTGGCGTGATGGTGCAGCCGCCGGGCATCGAGGTCACCGGCGAGGCGTCGATTCGCGAGCGCATCAGCTTCGCGGACCTGCTCGCGGAGCCGGCGACGGCCCTGCTCCTCTTCGACGAGCAGAAGGGCCTCGGGGCCAACGCGCCCATCCCCTTCGAGCTCCGCGTAGGAGCGAGCTTTCAGGCCACGGAGGACACGCTCTTGGCCCTGGACCTGAGCGTGCATGGGCCCCGGGGAAGCGCCGACGACCGCTATCGGACCTACGGCGCACCCGCGCCGGATCCGGTCACGGGGAACACGCCGCTCCCGGGCCTCTTCGTCGAGGAGGACGCCTACCGGACGGCGGAGGTGAATCTGAGCGTGGGCTTCGAGCAGGTCATCCGGGACTCGGTCCCGCTGCGCGTGGGCTTCTTCACGGACCGCTCGGCGGCACCGGCCATCGACGGGCCCACGGACGTCTTCCAGGTGGCCCAGGTCGATCGCTATGGCGCCACCTTCACGCTCGGGTGGCTCGCCGGCGGCTTCGAGCTCAGCGTGGGGGCGGCGGCGCTCTTCGGGCGCGGAACGGGCCTCCGCGTCAACCCCGACGCGGGAGGCGCGATCCCCGAGACCTACCTGCCCACGGACGTGCGCGATCGGACCGTCTACTTCTTCGTGAGCGGGTACAAGCGGGCCGCGACGGTGCTGGGCCGGCAGGCCTGGAACGCCGTCCGCGACCGACGCCGAAACGCGCCGGCACCCGAAGAAGCACCGCCGGAAGCAGCACTGCCGGAAGCAGCACCGCCCGAAGAAGCACCACCCGAAGAAGCACCGCCGGAAGCAGCGCCGCCCGAAGCAGCAGCGCCAGGGGAAGGCCCGGCGGCGCCGACGTCCGGCGCCGGTACCGCGGACGCGAGCGCAGCCTCTGGAGACGATGAATGAACCGACCCTCGCTCCCGTCGAACGCCCCCATGCGCGCGGCACTCACTCTCACTCTCCTGCTGTCCTTTCCCGCCCTCGTGGCCGCCCAGGCGCGGGCCAACGTCCGCGCGAATACACTTATCTGATGACAAATGCTACATAAAACTATCTTTTTATTGAATATTATTTCAGTGGGAGTAGGCAGAAGATTCATTTTCTTGAATTTGAGGGCATGAAATGAACGTACTCTAACATTCTATTAAG
>JBCCAW010000045.1:0-17953 GCA_039814655.1 Myxococcota bacterium
CGGAGCCTGCGCAAATGGAAAACGGGCAGCCCCGTGAGGGACTGCCCGTGACCATGGGTGCGGGGGCAGGATTTGTACCTACGACCTTCGGGTTATGAGCCCGACGAGCTACCAGACTGCTCCACCCCGCGCTGAGGAGGCGAGAAGCTAGCCCAACGGCTCAGGGTGTCAAGCTCGCGTCACCGGAAAGTGAGTCACCGACGCTTTCATCATTGATGTCGGTGGTTTAGATGCTTTGCCGGCGCTTCGCGGGGTTCAGGTAGCGCTTCTTCAGGCGCTCGAGCTCTTTGGCCGTCAGCGGGCGGTAGCGGCCGGGGCGAAGGCCCTCGGTCGTGATCTCTGCGAAGCTCAGCCGCGAGAGGCGCATCACCCGGTGGCCGATGGCGTCGCCCATGCGGTGAATCTGCCGGTTCTTGCCCTCGAAGAGCGTCAGGTGCACCCAGGTCACGCGGTCTTCCGTACGCTCTACGTACACCTCCGCCGGCCGGGTCATGTAGCCGTCATCGAGCCGTACGCCGTTCCGCAGCTTGTCGAGCTCGGGCACGTCGAGGTGCCCGGCCATCTTGGCCAGGTACTGCTTCGGCACGCCGCTTCCGGGCCGGAGCAGCGCCTCGCTCATGGCGCCGTCGTTGGTCAGAAGCAGTACGCCGCTGGTGTGGTAGTCGAGGCGGCCGACCGGGAAGACCCGCTCAGGCACGGCCTTCATGAGCTTTCCGACGGTTTCTCGGCCCTCGGGATCATCCAGCGTGCTCACCACCGCTCGGGGCTTGTTCAGCGCCAGGTACACGGGCTTTTCGGCGACGAGGCGCCGGCCGTCGACTTCGACCTTGTCCTTGCGTGGGTCGACCTTGGTGCCGAGCTCCCGGACCACCTTGCCGTTCACGCGTACGCGGCCATCGGTGATGAGCGTCTCGGCCTTGCGGCGGCTCGCCACGCCCGCTTGGGCGATCACCTTCTGAAGCCGCTCCTGCGCCACGGGCCGGAGCCTACGCGCCCGTCGGCGGTGCGTCCCGTCCCTTTCCGGAGCGCCGCCGTGCCTTTTCAAGGCGCCGCCGTCCCGCTCCGAGGCGCCGCCACCCCCGTTTCGCGCCCCCGTTTCGGCGTCCGCGACGGGGAACGCAGGTTTCAGCGAGGTTGCACCGTCGAAAAAAGGGCCTCCGCGCCGTCGGCGTGTCTTGTTTTTGTCCAGGATTCGCCGACACTCCTCTTTCGCGGTCATGCCGGCGCCATTAGGGGGGCGCGTGCGATGGAGTTTCACATCCTCAGCTTCGAAGGTCCGGACGGCTACAGCCGGGCCGGAGGCATCGCCACCCGCATCACCGGTCTCATCGAGGCGCTCTCGGGCGCCGGTCAGCCGACGCATCTCTGGTTCGTGGGGGACCCGGAGCTTCCGGGACACGAAGAAAGCCAGGGCGTGCAGCTCCATCGCTGGTGCCAGTGGATCAGCGCCCATCATCCCATGGGCGTCTACGACGGTGAGGAGCCGAAGGCCGACGACTACGCGCGCTCGCTGCCGCCGTACCTGGTGCACCGCCTCGAGAGCCGGCTCCGCCGCGGCGAGCGCGCCGTCGTGCTCGCCGAGGAACACCACACGGTGCACGCCGTCCGGCACCTCGATCACCTGCTCCGCGAGCGCGGGCTCCGGGACCGGGTCGCCATTCTCTGGAACGCCAACAACACCTTCGGCTTCGAGCGCATCGACTGGCTCGCGCTCAGCCGCGCCGCGACCATCACCACGGTCAGCCGCTACATGCGCCAGTGGATGCGCGAGCGCTGCGGCGTGGACCCGCTCGTGGTGGCCAACGGTCTCGCGGCGGACGCCTTCGACGAGGTCGACGAGGAGACCGTGCGGCTCCTTCGCGGCCGGGCGGCCGGCCGGACGTTGCTGGCGAAGATGGCGCGCTTCGACCCGGACAAGCGCTGGCTCATGGCCGTCGACGCCGTCCGCGACCTCAAGACCCGCGGCCGGCGGCCGCTGCTCGTCGGTCGCGGCGGCTTCGAGGCGCACGGCCACGAGGTGGTCGGTCGCGCGCTCGCGTCCGGGCTGAGCATCGAGCGCCGGCGCATTCGCGGCGGCACCGAAGGGCTGGTCGCGGCCCTCGCCGACACGGACGGCGTCGACCTGCTGCTCCTCGACTCGCACGTCGACGGGCCCGCCAAGCGCCTGCTCTTCCGCACCATGGACGCCGTGCTCGCCAACAGCGCGCACGAGCCCTTCGGCCTCGTGGGTCTCGAGACCATGGCCGCCGGCGGCGTCGCCTGCACGGGCATGAGCGGTGAGGACTACGTTCAGCCGGGCTCCAACGCCGTGGTGGTCCAGACCGACGACCCGCGCGAGCTCTCCTCGAGCCTCGAGCGCCTCGCGTCTCGGCCGGACGAAGCGCGCGCGCTCCGCAACGAGGGCACGCGCACGGCCAAGCTCTACGCTTGGCCCTCCATCGTCGAGCGCGCGCTTCTGCCGCGCATTCAGCTCTCCGTCTGAGCTGCGTTTCGGCTCGCGGCGCGCCGTCGTCAGGGTGAGCGCTCACGATGGCCGCGCGGGACGCCTCGGCGAGGGCCTCCGCGTGTCACGCATGGCGAGGGCGGAGCCACACCGTGAGCGCGCCCGCGGGCGCCGCCGGAACCGGCGGCGGCGCGTTGGCCTCGCCGCTCCCGAGCGCCGCCACCCAACCCTCGCCGAGCTCGGCCGGCAGCACCCACTCGAGGTCGTCGTCTCCGGCGTTGAAGAGCAGGACGACGTCGTCGTCGACGAGGGGACTCCCGTCCGGTGCGCGCTCGTCGATGGCGGCGCCATTCAGAAAGAGCCCTACGCGCTGGCCGGAAGGGTCCTCCCAGTCGGCAGCGGTCATCACCTGGCCATCGGGCCGAAGCCACTGCGCGTCGGGCAGGCCGTCGGCTTGCTCCGTGCCGCGCAGGAAGCGCCGGCGCCGAAGCACCGGGTGCGCCTTTCGGAAGGCGATGAGCCCGGCCACGAAGGCGGCCAGCGGCTCGTCGGCGGCGGCCCAGTCGAGCCAGCTCGTCGCGTTGTCCTGGCAGTAGGCGTTGTTGTTGCCGCCCTGCGTGCGCCCGAGTTCGTCGCCTGCGAGCAGCATCGGAACGCCCTGCGCGAGGAGCACCGTGGCGAGCAAGCTCCGCACGTGCCGGGCCCGCGCCGCGAGGATGGCCGGGTCGTCCGTCTCTCCCTCCACGCCGTGGTTGGTGCTCAGGTTGTGGCCGTGTCCGTCCCGGTTGCCTTCGCCGTTGGCCTCGTTGTGTTTGCGGGCGTAGCTGACGACGTCGCGCGCCGTGAACCCGTCGTGGGCGGCGACGAAGTGGATGCTCGCCCGCGGGGACCGACCGGCGTAGAGGTCCTGGCTGCCCGCGAGCCGGCGCCCGAGCTCCGGCAAGAGCCCCGGGTCACCGCGCCAGTAGGCGCGCACCGTGTCCCGGAAGCGGTCGTTCCACTCACTCCAGAGCGCAGGGAACCCGCCGAGCTGGTAGCCACCCTCGCCCAGGTCCCAGGGCTCGGCGATGAGCTTCAGGCGCTGGAGCAGCGGGTCCTGCTCCACGGTCTGGAAGAAGGTCGCCATGCGGTCCGGGCGCATGCCGCCGAGGGCGTCGCGTCCGAGCGCCGGCGCCAGGTCGAAGCGGAAACCGTCCACGCGCATCTCCCCGGCCCAGTAGCGGAGCGCGTCCATGACGAGCTGCATCACCACGGGCTCGCGTACGTCGAGCGTGTTGCCCGTGCCCGTGAAGTCGACGTAGTCGGCCGGGTTCTCGGGATCGAGGCGGTAGTAGGCCGCGTTGTCGATGCCGCGGAAGGCGACGATGGGGCCGTCCGGGCCCTCCTCCCCCGTGTGGTTGAAGACCACGTCGAGCAGCACCTCGATGCCCGCGGCGTGAAGCGCCTTCACCATGGCCTTAACCTCGGCCGGCGCCTTCGCCGGGTCCGCGGCGTAGCCCGGGTGTGGCGCGAAGAAGCCGATGGTCGAGTAGCCCCAGTAGTTCGTGAGGCCCTGGGCGCGCAGGTGTCGCTCGCTGAGGTGCGCCTGGATGGGGAGGAGCTCCACGGCCGTCACGCCGAGGCGCGTCAGATGCGCGATGGCGGCCGGGTGGGCGAAGCCCGCGTAGGTGCCCTGGAGCGCCTCGGGTACGCCGGGGAGGCGCTTGGTGAAGCCCTTCACGTGGGTTTCGTAGAGGACGCTGCGGGACCAGGGGACGCGCGGCGCGGCGTCGTCGCCCCAGTCGAAGGCGTCGTCCGTGACCCGGCCGACCAGCACCGGGCCCCGCGTGGCTTCGACGGCGCGGGCGTAGGGGTCGAGCACGACGCGCTCCGGGTCACAGAAGTGCCCCTCGTCCGGCGCCCAAGGCCCATGCACCGCGAGGCCGTAGCGCTGCCCCGGGCCCACGCCGGGCAGGTAGCCGTGAAAGAGGTCCCCGCTTCGCTCGGGCAGCGTGACCCGGCCCTGCTCGACGAGCGGGTCGCCCGCGAGCAGCACGAGCTCCACGCGCTCGGCGACGCGGCTGAAGACGCTGAAGCGCGTGCCCCGGCCGTCCCAGCGGGCGCCGAGGGGGTAGGGTGTCGAGGGCCAGGGCGCCGGCATGAAGGCCAACTCTAACTGCGGATGGCGCGAGGTGGGCCTTCCGATCGCGTGACGTCCGGTGTACCCGTCGGGGCACATGGCGGACGGCGTCGGCGACCTCGACCTTTTTCTCTTCCACCAGGGCAAGCACTACGAGCTCTGGCGGAGCTTCGGCGCGCATGCGCTGGAGGATGGCGTGCGCTTCGCGGTGTGGGCGCCGAACGCCCAGGCCGTGTCCGTCGTCGGAGACCGTATGGGGTGGGATCCCGGCGTTCCGCTCACGCGGCGCAACGATCAAGGCGTCTGGGAGGGCGTGGTGCCGGGCGCGGAGGTCGGCGACCTCTACAAATACGCCATCCGAGGCGCGCACGGGCAGCCGCTCCTCAAGGCGGATCCGGTGGGCCTCCAGCACGAGGAGCCCCCACGCTCGGCGAGCGTCGTCGCCGCCCCGGCCCACGAGTGGGGCGACCAGGCGTGGATGGAGGGGCGGGAGGCGCGGCAGACCCTCGAGGCGCCGGTGAGCGTCTACGAGCTGCACCTCGGGAGCTGGCGTCGCCCGGACGGGACGCTGCTTCCTTACGAAGAGCTGGCGGACCCGCTCGCAGACCACGCGCTCGCGCTGGGCTTCACGCACGTGGAGCTGCTGCCGGTGCTCGAGCATCCCTTCGAGGGCTCCTGGGGCTACCAGGTCACGGGCTACTTCGCCCCGACCGCGCGCCATGGCGCCGCCAGCGAGTTCATGGCCTTCGTCGACCGGCTCCATCAGCGCGGCCTCGGCGTGATTCTCGACTGGGTGCCGGCGCACTTTCCCGCGGACGGGCACGGCCTGGCGACCTTTGACGGGACGGCGCTCTACGAGCACGCGGACCCGCGCGAGGGCTACCACCCGGAGTGGCTCACGCATGTCTTCAACTACGGTCGGCACGAGGTGCGCTCGTTTCTCATCTCGAGCGCGTCCTACTGGCTCGAGCAGTGTCACATCGACGGCATTCGCGTCGATGGCGTCGCGTCCATGCTCTACCGGGACTACGCCCGGGAGGCCGGGAGCTGGGTGCCCAACGCCGAGGGCGGGCGCGAGAACCTCGAGGCCGTGGCGCTGCTCCAGCAGCTGAACGACCACGTGCACGAGCGCTTCCCCGGTGTGCTCATGATCGCCGAGGAGTCGACGGACTGGCCGCGTGTCACCCGGCCGAGCTGGGACGACGGCCTCGGCTTCGACCTCAAATGGGACCTCGGGTGGATGCACGACACGCTCGCGTACCTGAAGCGCGACCCCATCGACCGGAAGCCGCACCACGACCAGATCACCTTCCGCACGCTCTACGCCTTTCATGAGAGCTACATGCTGCCGCTGAGTCACGACGAGGTCGTGCACGGCAAGAGCTCGCTCCTCGGGCGCATGCCCGGGGACGAGTGGCAGAAGTTCGCGAGCCTTCGTCTGCTCTACGCTTACCAGTGGGCCACGCCCGGTAAGAAGCTGCTCTTCATGGGCGGTGAGCTCGCCATGTGGCGCGAGTGGGACGAGAAGCGCGAGCTCGATTGGTGGCTCCTCGACCACGAACGGCACCGGCAGGTTGGCGAGACGCTCGCCGCGCTCAACGGCGTGTATCGGGCGGAGCCCGGGCTGCACGAGGGCGACTGCGACGCGGGCGGCTTCGAGTGGGTGAGCGGCGACGACCGGGACCGCTCGGTGCTGCTCTTTCTGCGCTGGCCGGCGAATCGCCGGACCGGCCGCCCGGTGCTCTGCGCTTTCAATTTTACGCCGGTGCCGCGGACCGACTACGTGAGCGGCGTGCCCTTCGGTGGCACGTGGGTTGAGCTCTTCAACTCCGACGCGGAGGCCCTCGGGGGCAGCGGGGTAGGCAACCTCGGGCGCGTCCGCGCGCGCGAGGGCGGGGCCCACGGACGGCCGCATCACCTCGCGCTCCAGCTGCCGCCGCTGGGCGCCGTGTTTCTCACGCCGGAGCGTGAGGGCGGGTGAGGCGCGTCGCCACCTTGGCGCTCGGTGTGCTGCTCGCGGGCTGCGTGCGCGGCGGCGACACGTGGGCCGGGAGCGAGACCTGCGTGGTGCTGAGCGTCGGCGGCCTCGACGGGGTGGCCCACGCGGGGGCTCTCGAGGCCGTAAAGGACGCGGGCCTCGCGGTGGACTGCGTGGTGGGCAACAGCATGGGCAGCCTGGTGGGCGGGCTGTACGCCGCGGACCCCAGCGCAAACCCCCGGCAGCGGCTACGCGAGCTACTCACACACTACCGGGGGGAAACGGAGCGCGTCGTCCGAAACCGGGCCCTCGGGGTGGGCGCGCTCTCCTTCGTGGTCGGGCTGCTGAGCGGCGGCGTCGGAGCCGGGCTCCTCGCTGGGGGGGCGGGCGCCTACGCGGGCGCGCGCGGCACGACGCGCCTCGATTGGGACCGCATGGTCGAGGTCTACGACGACGAAGTCGAGGGAGCGCGCGTCGAAGGTTTGCCCCGCGCCTTTGCGACGTTCCATCAGGCGGTGGTCGAGGGGGGCGGCGTCCGGCGCGTCACGGTCACCGAGGGTCCGCTGAGCGAGGCCGTGGGCCGGTCCATCGCCAACCCGCTCATCTTCGACGACGTCGATTTGCGCCGCCGCGGCGTGCTTGACCCGGGCGCCGACCGGGTCAGCGCCGTGCCCGTGGAAGACGCCTGCGCGGTGTTCCCGGGGGCGCGGCTGCTCGTGATCAACGTGACGAGCGAGCCGGCGTTCTACCGGGAGGGCATCGGCTGCGCGGTGAAGGAAGTGCGCGTGGAGGTTCCCGGCTACGACGCCGAGGACGTCGCGGGTCTCGGCCCGGACTTCGAGGGCCTCGCCGACGCGGGCTACGCGGCCACCTGCGCCGCCCTCAACTGCGACTGACCAGGGGACGGACCCGAGTAACCGAACAAATGCCCTTGGAATCGTTGGGTTTGCGGGTGCGTTAGTTCGGTTGGTCGGGTCCGTCCCCTTTTGGCCCGTGCCCCCGGTTCCACGCTATCGGTCGACGGCGATGCTGGGCTTGGGGCCGCGTTAGTTCGGTTACTCGGGTCCGTCCCCTTTGGGCCGCCGGGATCGTTGGGGTTTTCGGGGCGTTAGTTCGGTTGGTCGGGTCCGTCCCCCTGGCGGCCCCCCACCCTGGCGGCCCCCCACCCTGGCGGCCACCGCACTCCATGCCGGGGGCGCCGTCCGTCGCAATCCTGGTCGCGCGCAGCGGGGTCGCAGACCTCCGTATTGCCCGCGACGCGCCCCGGGTCCGGGTCGTCGTCATCGGTGCCCCCGCAGGCGGCGCCGATGGCTCCATCGCGGTCGGCGTCGTCGTCGACGCGTATCCCCGCGAGGTGGCTTTCCGCGATTCTCTAGCGCGATAAGCTCGGCGCCATGCCGCGCCGTCTCTTCGTGCCCCTCTTCGTGTACCTGCTCGGCGGCTGTGCGCCGACGAGCCCCGACGCCGTTCCGGCCGCGCCCGCGCCCGAGCGTCCCGACGAGGTCGCGGCCGGGGCCGTAGCCGCCTTCACGGCCCACGCCGAGGCGCTCCAGGCCAAGCAGTGGGCAGAGGCCGGCGACTTCTACTCGGACAGCCCGAGCTTTCGCTGGTGGGAAGACGGCGAGCTTCGCTACCCGAGCGCCGGCGCGGCGCGCGCTGCCCTCGAGGGGCTCGCGGCCTATGGGCCCCTCGAGGTGCGCTACGGCGCGCCAGACGTCATCGCGCTCGGGCCCCAGGCGGCCACGCTGGCCGTGACCTTCCAGACCACCGTGGGGGAGGGCGCGCGGGCGTTCTCTTTTGCCGGCGTGCAGACGCTCTTGCTTCGCCGGAGCGACGCGGGTTGGAACGTGCTCCGGGGTCATACCTCGACACGCCGCCCGACCAACGACCAGGCCGGCGCCGCGGCCGCGGAGCGCGAGGCGGCGCCGGAGAGCCTGCCGGAAGAGGCCGGCGAGGCGCCGCCGCCCGCCGAATAGTCGGCAGTCCCGACGTTTTCCCCGGGGGACGCGCCTGCGGCCGGGAAGGCGCTCAGACCTGGGCCATGCCGCCGTCGGCCACGAGCTCGGCGCCGGTGATGAAGGACGCGTCGTCGCTCAGCAGAAAGGCCACGGGCCGGGCGATCTCCACGGCTTCCCCGAAGCGCCCGAGGGGCACCTGCGCGAGAATGCCCTGCGCCATCTGCGCGGCCTGGTCCTCGGGAATGCCCGTGCGCGCGAAGAAGTCCGTGCCGACGGGCCCCGGGCTGATGGCGTTGACGCGGATCTTCCGCCCCGCGAGCTCCGCGGCCAGCGTCCGCGTGACGTTGCGAAGCGCCGCCTTCGACGAGCCGTAGAGCACGCCGCCGGGCATGCCCATCTCGCTCGCGATGGACGTGTTGAGGACCACGCTGCCGCCTTCCTTCAGCAGCGGCGAGAGCACGGCGACGTGCAGGATCGGACCGCGCACGTTCACGTCGTACTGCTGCGCGAAGGCCTCGGCGGTCACCTGGTCGTGGGGCACGAAGAGCCCGTAGCCGGCGTTCAGAAAGACGCCGTCCACGGTCCCGAAGTGCTCCCTTACCCACGCCGCTAGAGCATTCGCCGCCTCCGGTGACCCCGCGTCGTTGACCAGCGTATGGATGCGCGGCCCCTTCACGGCCGCGAGCTTGTCCGCGTTCGTTCCCGTGGCGAGCACCGACGCGCCCTCCGCCGCGAGCAGCTCCGCCGTGGCCCGGCCGATGCCGCCGCTGCCGCCGGTGATGACGAACTTCTTTCCCTCGAATCGACCCGCGTTGTTTTCCGCCATGCTGACCTCCCGGCGGTCGCATCGCGCCGCCTCGGTACCCCTGTCGCCGGGGGCGGGCGTTTCGCTACCTGCGTTCGCGCGCACCAAAGCGGAGCGCCGGCGCTACTCGTTCATCACCCAGCGCGAACGCGGATGCCGCCGGCGCGGCGCGCAGGCCACGCCCTCGGGGCGCTGGTCCGGGCGGCGCCAGGTTGCGGGCTCGATGCGCGCGAGGCGGCTCTCGTGGCGAACGCCGGGGCGAAAGAGCGGCGCCGGGTCGCAGTTCCTGCCGTCGTGCATCAGCTCGAAGTGCACGTGCGGGCCGCGGCTGATGCCCGTGGAGCCGAGCTCGGCCAAAATGCCGCCACGTGGGACCTCCTCGCCGGCCACGACGAAGTTGATGGAGTTGTGCGCATACATGGTCACCCAGCCGCCGGGGTGAATGACGAGCACCATGTTGCCGTAGCCGCGCACGCCGTCGCCGCTGTAGGCCACGATGCCCGGCGCCGAAGCGCGCACGTTCCAGCCCATGTCACCGGCGATGTCCATGGCCAGGTGGTAGCCGCCCTCGCCGCTGCCGTAGCCGCGGACGAAGCGGCCGCGGCTGACGGGCCAGCGGAGCGTGCCCGGCAGTCGGTCCGCGCTCCCGGCCGCGACCTTCCAGCGCCGGGAGACGCGCCCCCGAAGCAGCTCGCGCGCCACCTCGACGCTGCCGAGGCCCAGGCGCCGGGCCCGGGCCGCCGCCCTGCGCTGCCGCGGTGAGAGCTCGCGCGTCTCGAGCTGGCTGCGCCGGGCCCCGCTCGGCACCCAGAGCCTATCGCCCTCGCGCACGCCGGCCGCGCGTGCCGGCGAGAGGCTGTTGGCGGCCATCAGCGCCGACACGCTCACACGAAAGGCGCGGGCCAGGTCCCAGATGGTCTCGCCGCGCTGCACCGTGTGACGGAAGCCCCGGCTCCCGTTGTCCGGGTCCGCCGCGCGAACGTCCTCCTGGGCGATGCCCGGCACGATGACCGCGGTGCCGGGCCGAAGCCCGCGCGCGGCGTCGTCGTCCCACTCGTTGCGCGTCATGATGGCGCCCACCGTGCAGTCGTAGGTGTGGGCAAGGTCCCAGAGCGTCTCGCCCTGCGCCAGAACGTGGTAGGCGGCATCTTCGAGGGGCGGCAGCGTGGCGATGTCGACGGGCGCGCCCACCTCGCGAATCTCGACCGCCTCGCGCACGCCAGGAATCCTGAGGACCTGGCCCACGCTCAGGCGCCGCACGTCGGCCTCCCGCAGCTCGTTGGCCTCGAGCACCTGGCGCACGCTGAGGCCGTAGCTCCGCGCCACGTCCCAGAGCGTCTGCCCGGCCTCGAGCGTGTGCTCCACGAAGGGTTCGGGCTCGGGTTCGGGCTCCGGGGTGGCCACGGGCGGCGGCGGCGGCGCGGGCTCCTCGCCCCCGCACGCCAGCGCGCACATCAGCCACGCTGCAAGTCCAGTCCGCACGGCCGGGCACCGTAGTACACGGCCTCCGGCCGGTCAGGGGCATCGCCTGCGAGCCTCTCCTTCGGGCATGATGGCTTCATGGCTCCCGAAGCTGGCGCATCGGCACCGCCCGTTGCCCTCCCGGTTGCGCTCACCGTCGCGGGCTCCGATCCCTCCGGGGGCGCGGGCATCCAGGCGGACTTGAAGACCTTCCACCAGCACGGCGTCTACGGCGCCGCGGCGCTCACGCTGCTCACGGTGCAGAACACGCGCGGCGTCACGGAGGTCGCCGTGCAGCCTCCGGCGCTCGTCGCAGCGCAGGTCGAGGCCGTGACCTCCGACCTGACCGTGTCTGCCGCCAAGACCGGCGCGCTCGGGTCCGCGGAGGTCGTCGAAGCCGTGGCCGAGGCCTTGCGCGGCGTAGGTTTTCCCGTCGTCGTCGACCCGGTGATGATCAGCAAACACGGCGCGCCGCTCATGGACGAGGCGGCGCGCTCGGTCTTTGCTCGGGCGATGCTCGCGGACGTGGCGCTGCTCACGCCGAACGCGCACGAGGCGGAGGCCCTGACCGGCCGGCCCGTGACCACGCGCGCCGAAGCCGAGGTCGCCGCGCGCGTCTTCATCGACGAGCTCGGCTGCGGCGCCGTGCTCGTGAAGGGCGGCCACGTCGACGAAGCCGGCGACGCCGTGGACGTGCTGCTTCGCCGCGGCCAGAACACGCCGCTCCACGTGCGCAGCCCGCGCATCGCGACGCGCCACACGCACGGCACGGGCTGCACCTACTCGGCCGCCATCACCGCGCGCCTCGCCGGCGGTGATGCGCTCGAGGAAGCCGTGCGCGGCGCCAAGGCCTGGCTCACGGAGGCGCTGCGCCGGGCGCCGGGCGTAGGCCACGGCAGCGGCCCCGTCGACCACCTCACGCCTCTCTTCAAGACTTCGGCGTAGGCTGAGCCGACGCCCGGCACCTCCCAGGACCCCGATGCACGCCCTTCGCCCTTCGTTCCTCTCCAGCTCGCCGCGCCCGCTCCTCGCGGTGCTTGCCCTCTCCGCTCTCATCGCGCCGCAGGCCTGGGCGCAACCGGGGCTCGCGGGGTCCTGGACCTACGCCGGCGACGCCGCGGAGCAGCGCGCGCGCGAGCGGGCCCTCGATCAGGCCGTGGCCGGCTTTCCCGGGATGTTTCAAGGGCAAGCCCGGCGCCGCATGGAGCAGCAGTTCGCCCCGGCGTCCTCCCTGAACATCACTCTCCGCGGGGACCGGCTGGAGCTCCGCGGCGGGCAGGGGACGCTCGCGCTGACCGTGGGTGGTCCGGCCGTGCCCGTCTCCGGCCCGAACGGCAGCGGGCAAGCCCGGGCCACGCGCAGCGGCGGCCACCTCGTCGTGACGCTCGAGGGCGAGCGCGGCTCGCGGACCACGACCTACCGCCTGGGGGCCGGCGGCCAGACGCTCGTGCTCGCCACGGAAGTGCGCGGGCCACGCCTCGAGCAGCCGCTCCGCTTCGAATCAACCTACCGGCGGCGCTGAGCCTCGGGCGACGCCGGGTCGGCAGGCTCGGTGTGACATCGCCGTTCATGGGTGGACGAGGCCTTCCGGTAGCGGGTAGCAACACCGCATGTCCGTGAACGACCTTTATCCGCCGGCCCCGGTTGGGGTGCCCGCGGACCTTGCCGTCCCGAACGTCGCCTACAAGCGCCGCGCCGCGGCCGCCGTGCTCGGCGTGCTGCTCTTCTTCGCCGCCTACTTCGGCCTCATCGCGTGGCTCGTCCACTGCATCGTGCGCGCCGCAGGGGCCTTCACTTCGAACCCGCTGAAGGCGGTGGTCATCATCGCACCCGCGGCCTTCTTGGCCTTCGTGTTGGTGAAGGGTCTCTTCGTCCGGCGCCGGCAGGCGCGCGATCTTCTCGTGGAGGTCACCGAAGCCGAGCAGCCCGAGCTCGTCGCCTTCATTCACCGCGTCGCCGACGAGACCGGCGCGAAGCGGCCCGCGCACATCTACCTCTCCCCGGAGGTGAACGCGGCCGTCTTTCTCGACGGCGGGCTTCTGAACCTCCTGGTGCCGAGCCGGAAGAACCTCATCCTGGGTCTGGGCCTCGTGAACACGCTGAGCCTCGACGAGCTCAAAGCCGTCGTCGCCCACGAGTTCGGCCACTTCGCCCAGCGCTCCATGGGCGTCGGCCAGTGGGTCTATCTCGCGAGCGGCTTCGTGGCCGACCTGGTAGGGCGCCGGGACCTGCTGGACCGCGGTCTCCGGAGCCTCTCGCGCTGGGACTTCCGCGTCGCCTGGGTGGGCTGGGTGCTGCGCGCGCTGGTCTGGGCCCTGCGCGCCATCGTCGACCAGCTCTTTCGCTTCGTGCTGCTCCTCGGCCGGGCGCTCTCGCGGCAGATGGAGTTCCAGGCGGACCTGGTCGCCGTGAGCGTCACGGGCAGCGATAGCCTCGTGCACGCGCTCCACCGGCTGAACGCGGCGGACCGGGGCTTTGGCGAGGCGGCACGCTTCACGCTCTCCCAGGCGCAGCGCGGCCTTCGCGTGGCCGACATGTTCGCCGTGCAGGAGCGCTTCGTGTCCAAGCATCGCGAGGCGCATGCGCTCGGGCATCACGGGCTCACGCCGCCGCGTCCCGAGCGCGGCGATACGCACCGCATCTTCGAGCACACCGTGGCCGACGCGCCGCAGATGTGGTCGACGCACCCTTCGAACCGGGACCGGGAGAAGAACTGCAAGGCGACCTACCTGCCCTCGCCACTCGACGCGCGGCCGGCCTGGAGCGTCATGCGCGATGCGGCGCGGCTGCGCGCGGACTTCACGCGACGCTTCCTCGAGGTCGCGCTGCAGGGCGGTCCGCTGCCCGAGCCACTGCCGGACACGCCGGAGCCCCTCGAGGCAACGCTCGAGCGCGTCGACGAGCGCTTCGACCGGCCTGCGCTCGACCGGCGCTACCAGGGCCTCTTCACCACGCAGCGCTTCACGCGCTGCTTCCCGCCCGGCGAGGTGCCCGCGCGGGCGCCGGAGCCCGGGCAGAGCGATGCGCAGCTCGTCGCGAGCTACCGCGCGCTCTTCGACGCTGCTCTGACGGACGAGGTCGAGGCCTTCTTCCAGCTCGAAGAGGAGCACGGGCGCCTCGAAGGCCTGCGCAAGGGGTTCCTCGAGGCGCCCGGAGGCATCCTCGTGCATCGCGGCGAGCCGCTGAGCCGCAAGGAGCTCGGCGCCGTCTGCGCGCAGGTGAAGGACGAGCTCGAGGCGCAGCGGGCGAAGCTCGTGGACCGCTTTGGCCGGAGCATGGGGCTCGTGCTCGAGCTGGCCCGGCGCCTTGACGCGCGGAGGGTGCAGGCCCGGGCGCCGGAGGGGCCGAGCTGGGAGGCCTACGTGGGCTCGCTCCTGGCGCTCGTGCGCTACGGCGAGCACCGCGCCGCGGCCCTCGAGGACGTGGTCGGCAACTTCGAAAACGTGCTCGCCATCGTCTTCGCCGACAACAACGTCTCGAGCTCCGAACTCGACCGGCTCGTGCGCGAGGGCGCCGAGGTTGCGGGCCGGCTCCGGGAGGTCTTCGACGAGCGCGTCCAGGTGCGCCTGCCCGGCGCCGTACGCCACACGCTCACGAAGGACAGCATCACCTGGGAGGCGCTCGTCGGCGAGGAGCTGCGCCTCTATGCGCCCGGTCGCCAGGACTTCGCAAGCGACTGGATCGGTGCCGCGGCGACCTGGTGGGATCCCTACATGGCGCATCTCGGCGCGCTCGGGGTTGTCACCCTCGACGTGCTCCTCGAGACGCACGAGCGGGTGCTCGCCATGGCCCGGGCGGAGGGCGTGCCCGAGCCGGCGCCGGAGCCAGCCACGGTGCCGGAGGGGTACCGGAGCTGCGGCTTCGGTGACGAGATCGAGCGCCAAGAGCGCCTCGGCTGGTGGGACCGCTTCCAGACCGCCGAGGGCTGGACCGGTGGCTTGTTCCGCTCCCTCGCGGCGACGGCGATTCTCGGGCCCGCGCTCTGGGCCGGCAGCGCCTACGCGGGGCTGACGCTCTACGTGCACAACCCCTTCGAGCGCCCGCTCCTCGTGAGCGTGGGCGAGGAGGAGCGGCGCCTGGGTCCCCTCGAGGTCGGCGAGTTCGAGGTGGACGGTGACGCGCTGGCGCTCGCGGCGCGCACGGAGCAGGGCCAGGTCCTCGAGTCCTTCATGTCGCCGGAGCTGGCGGGCATGTCGGACCCGGTGTGGAACGTCGCGGGCGCCGGGCTCCTCGGGAAGTTCTGGGCCGTCTACGGCGCTGGCCCGGAACGCGAGCCCTCGCTCCTGAGCGAGCGCCTTTTCGACGCCGACGCCGACTACATGTTCGAGGACCCGCCCTCGAGCCTTCGCCGGCGCGGTCGCGGGCCCACGTACAAGAGCACCGTCGAGGCCCTGACGGACCCCGACCAGGTCCTCTTTGCCGTCAGCCCCCTCGAGGGGCAGGAGGCGGCGCGGCGGCACGTGGAACTCGACCCGCCAGACTCCCGGCGCTTTCACCACTGGCTCTTCGTGCTTCCGCGGGAGGAGGCCGGCGCCCGGGCCCGGGAGGCCTACGACGCAACGCCCACGCCAGGGCTGCTCGAACTCTTCGCTTCGCGCGCGGATGGCAAAGCGTTCCGCGACTTCTGTGCGGCGCTCCCGGACCCGCCCCGGAGCGAGGCGGAGCGCTACGCGGGGTTCCGCTGCGAGCCCACGGACCCGGCCTTCGAGGCCTACGCCGCGGCCTCGAACGACCCCTGGGTGCGCCTGCTCCGGGCCGAGGCCCGGGCGCGCCAGCACCGCTACGAGGAGGCGCTGGCGGACCTTCGTGGTCTGACGGGACTCGCGGGGCACGCGACAGCGGCGATCAGCTTCCGCCGCGCGCGCCTTCTGCGCCTCCTCGGCCGCGCGGACGAGGTCTCCCTGCTCCCGGACGACGGGCCCTACCTGAGCTACCTGCGCCGCACTGAAGACCGAGACCCCAGCGTGCGCGAAGCGGCGGAGGCCACCTGGGCCCGGGACGACGGGGACTTCGGCCCGGAGGCGCTCGCGCGTACGCAGGCGGATGCCGACGCCGACGACCTCGCATTCGGTGCCGCGTCGGTGGGCGCCCCGGAGAGCTGGGCCGACGCTCTCGCCGCGAGCACGCAGCCGTTTCGAAACAAGACGGCGGCGCTTGCGGCGTGGTGGGTCGGGAGGCAACGCGGCGACGCCGGTCTTTCGTCGCGTGCAGCGGCCGCCTACGCCGACCTCGGCGGCCGCTTGCCGGACCTGATGTCCCTCGAGCTGGACGCCGTCGCGGCGGACCCGGCGTCCTTCTACGCCACCGTCGCCGGGCGCAGCCTCCGGGCGCAGGCCGAGGCGCGGCTCCTGGTGGTGCTCACGGCCGGCGCCAGCGCCGCTCCGGAGGACCGCGCCTTTGCGGACGCCGTCCTCTTCAGCGTCAGCCGGCCTGCGCTACGGCGTTGAGCGCGTGTTCCGGAGCCGTGTCCCGGGCCACCTCGGCGAGCGTGTCCCGGAGCCAGCGGTGCGCCGGGTCGTCGCTCCGGCGCGGATGCCAGAGCAGCGCCAGCGGGTAGGGCGCGAAGGGCAGCGGCGGCTCCAGGATGCGCAGGCCGAGCGTGGGCGCGAGCACCTCGAGCATGCGCTTCGACGCCGTGACCACGTGGTCCGTCGTCGCCGCCAGGTGAAGTGCGGCGTGAAAATAGGGCACCGAGCGCGCCACGCGACGCCTGTAGCCCGCCGCTGCCATGAGCGTGTCGACGATGCCTCCGGGCCTCTCCCGCGGCGCGATACGCACGTGAGAGAGGCGCGCATAGGTCGGCAAATCCAGCGTCGCACCCACCTCCGGGTGGCCCTCGCGGACCGCGCAGACGAGCCGGTCGCGGAAGAGCAGGCGCCGACGGAGCTCCGGAAAGCTGCGGGGAAAGACGCCGATGGCCGCATCGAGACGGCCTGCGCGGAGCGCCTCCGGAGACTCCGTACGCACCACGCCAAAGGCGAGGCTCACGTGCGGCGCGTCCGCACCGAGGCGCTCCTCCAAGCGCGCCCCGAGCACGAGCAACACGTGGTCGGTCACGTGCAGCGTGAAGGTGCGCGTGAGCGTCGCCGGGTCCACGGCCTCCGCCGGGGCGAGCAGCCCTTCGATGCGCGCGAGCGTGTCCCGAAGCGCGGGCCGGAGCGCTTCGGCCCGCGCCGTGCGCACCATGCTCCGGCCCGCGCGCACCAGCAGCGGGTCTCCGAGCGTGTCCCGGAGCCGTCCGAGCGCGTGGCTTGTTCCCGGCACGCTCTTGCCCAGGCGCTCCGCGGCCCGCGTCACGGAGGCCTCTTCGAGCAGCGCCTCCAGGGCCACGAGCAGGTTCAGGTCGACGTCGCGCAGTGCATTCGGCATTTCGTGGCGCGAGAATAACTCTTTCGCCAGTTCGCTCTGCCGAAAAGCAGGGCGCGTCGTCAGCATGGAGCCATGAGCGACACGAACTCCTCCGCTGGCGCCCGCAAGCGCATCCTGCTCCTCGCCTCGAACGCTGCGACTTCGCCGGTCACGGGCTGGCCCATCGGTTTCTGGTGGTCCGAGCTCACGCACGCCTGGTGGGTCTTTCAGGAAGCGGGCTACGACGTGGACATCCGCTCTCCGGAGGGCGGCGACCTCGCCGGTGACGCCTTCAGCGACCCGGAGCACGAGTCCGGTTACAGCGCGCACGACCTGCTCAGCCTGGGCTTCAAGAAGAACCCGGCCACGGCGGCGCAGCTCCTGGGTACACGGTCCATCGCGGACGTCGCCCCAAGCGACTACGACGGCATCTTCCTCGCCGGGGGCCAGGGTCCCATGGTGACCTTTGCGGGAAACGACGCGCTGATGGCGCTGGTGGCCGCCTTTCTCGAGGCCGGCAAGGCCACGGCGGTCGTGTGCCACGCCACCTGTCTCTTGCTCGACGCGAAGGGGAGCGACGGCGAGCTGCTGGTGAAGGGACGCACCTGGACCGGCTTCGCGAACGCGGAAGAGGACGCCGCGGACGCCGCCGTCGGCCAGACGCTTCAGCCGTTCCGCATCGAAGATCGGGCGCGGGCGCTCGAGGGCACGAACTTCATCACCCATCAGCCCTTCGCGAGCTTTGCCCTCCGCGATGGCATGCTCATCACCGGGCAGCAGCAGAACAGCAGCGCCGCGGCGGCTCGCCTCGTCGTGGCTGCGCTCGGAAAGTGAGCACGAG
>JBCCAW010000219.1:0-8902 GCA_039814655.1 Myxococcota bacterium
CCTGGCCTTCGCGCCGCGCGTACAACGGCACGCGGCGTCCAGGACGCCCGCGACCATGACCTCTCGCCTCGGGATCGTCTGCGGAAACTGCGATGCTCTCTCGCCCCTCGATGCGCAAAGCTGCGCGAGCTGTGGGGTGGAGCTGGCGTTCGTGGCGCCGCCAGCGGCAGTGGCGGAGGTCGCGGCCGACGTGTCGCCGGAGGCGGCACCGGCCGAGCTAAGCAGGGAGGAGCGCATGGAACAGGCCCGAAACTACGTCTGCCGCAGCTGCGGGAGCCCGGTACAGATGGGCCACAAGTTCTGCGGCGCCTGCGGTGCCGGGGTGCCCGACAGCATCCAGCACGCGCGCGAGGAGTTCTTCGGCACCATGCAGCAGCCGGGGACGGCGCGGCTGACGGTGATCCGAGGCCAGGAAGGCACCGAGGGGCTAAACTACATGCTCCAGGGCAAGGAGCATCTCGCCGGGCGCGCCGAGGGCGTCATCCTCTTCCCCGACGACGCCTGGCTGAGCCCCCGGCACGCCAACTTCCTCTACGAAGGGGACCGGCTCAAGGTGCGCGACGAGGGAAGCAGCAACGGCGTCTATCTGCGCGTACGGGGCGAGGTCACCCTCGAGGCTGGTTCGCTCTTCCTCTGCGGGGAGCAGGTGTTCCGCGTGGAGGGCCCGCCCGGGGACACGGCGGGGCCCGATCCCGACCAGACCTACTTCTACTCCTCGCCCAAGCGTCCCTCGGCGGTGGTCGTGACCCAGCTCGTCGCCGGTGGCTACGAGGGCATGGTGCTCTGCGCCAAGGACGGCGTGGTGCGCATCGGCCGCGAAGACGCGGATATGAACTTCCCCGAGGACATCTACATGTCCGGGAGCCACGCGGAGGTCCGCGCGGGTGCCGGGTCCTTTACGCTCGTCGACCTCGATTCGCGCAACGGCACCTACGTGCGCATCCAGGGCGAGCAGGAGCTGGAGCACGGGGACTACCTGTTCCTCGGCCACCAGCTCCTCCGCGTGGAGATGACGAGCTAGGGCTAGCCATCTGAGTCTGCGGTTTCGACTCGAACTCGCCGGCCCTCGAAGCGCTCCACGGCGTCCGCCGGTTAGCTCGCGTAGGCCGCGAGGGCCGTGCCGAGCAGGGCCGCGGCGGCGAGGGCGCCCGCGAAGGCGACGTGCCTCGCCCTGGCCGGCGCAGGCGCGGCCGCGCTCGGGTCCGGCCCCGGCGTCCCCAGGGGCACCTTGGCGCGCTCCCCGAGCTGGGCCACGGCGCGCGCGAGGCCCAGGCGAAGCGCAGCGGCGTCTTGCGGCCGGGCGTCCGGCGCCTTCGCCAGCGCCCAGGCACATACGCGCTCCAGCGACCGCGGCACGTGGCGCTCCGGCGCGCGGGTCCGCGCGGGGATGACGGGCGAGCGGACGTGGGCGGTCAGCGTGGCGACGGCGGACTCTTCGCGGAAGGGATAGACCCCGGTCAGCGCCCGGTAGAGCCCCACGCCCACGGCGTAGAGGTCGGCGCGGCCGTCGAGCTGCCGTCCCCGGGCCTGCTCCGGCGCGACGTACTCCGGGGTTCCGCAGATCATGCCGCGCGCCGTCAGCCGGGGGTCCTCCGGCGCCGTGAGCTGCGCGATGCCGAAATCGCAGACCTTCGCGCGTTCCGTTCCCTCGCCGTCGGTGACGACGACGACGTTTTCGAGCTTCAGGTCGCGGTGCACGACGCCCGCAGCGTGGGCGACCTCGAGGGCCTCGAGGACCTGGCCGAAGAGCGTCGCCAGGCGCGCGGGGCTCGGCGCGGGTACGCGGCTCACGAGCGTGAGCAGGTTGGGCCCGTCGAGGCGCTCCATGGCCAGGAAGGGCGTTCCGCTCTCTGTGACGCCGTGGTGGAGCAAGCGCACCACATGCGGGTGGCGCAGCGACTCGGTGATGCGCGCCTCGCGGTCGAAACGCTTCAGGAGCGTGGTGTCCGTCGCGAGCTCCGGGTGGAGCAATTTGAGCGCAAGCTCCCCGCCGGCGACCTCATCGCGGGCCCCGTAGACCGCGCCCGTGGAGCCCACGCCCAGCACGCTCTCAAGCACGTAGCGTCCGTCGACGAGGTCCCCGAGGCGTCGTCGTGGGTCCCGGCCCGGCGCGCGCGGCGGGGGCTCAGCCTCCGTGCGCCGGCCGCACCCGCTGCAGACGGAAAGCGTGGGGAGCAGGCGGGCAGCGCAGGCGGGACAGTGCACGGAGCGATCACTATGGGGACCGGAGCGCGCCCTTGCACGCGACGCGGGCCCCCGGGAGGAAGAACGCCGGGATCGCATCCTGATTGACCCACCTCTAGCGCTTTCAGTAGGGTGCCGCCTGACTCCGGGGTCGTCCCGGACAGGAGGCGTCGTGATCGTCTGCCCCCGTTGTGGCAAAGAGAACCAGGATCACTACAAGTTCTGCCTAGGCTGCGGTGCCGAGCTTCCTCGGGACGCGGCTCAGCCGAAGAGCTTCACGGCACCGACGCCACCGGCGGGGTTGCCGGTCGAGGAGGGGGGCTTCGCTCCCCCTGGCGGATTCTCACCCTCCGCGGTCCCGGGCCCTGCGCCCCGGGCTGCGACGCAGCCGCCGCCGGCCGCGCCCTCGGCTCCGATCCCCGCTCCCCAAGGTGCTTCGGCGGAGCAGCCCGCGCCGACCTTCGGCGGGGCGGCCGCCGCTGAACCCCTGGACTGCCTGCAATGCGGGGCGAGCGTGCCGCCGAACTTCAAGTTTTGCGGCAGCTGCGGCTTCGACATGAGCGCCGCCCGCGCGGCCGCTACGGAGGCGTCGCCGGCGTCCATCGCGCCGCCAGTAGCCGCGCCCGCTCCGAGCCCGACGCCGGGCGGGTCCGGGGGCCGGCTGGTGCTGATCCGACCGGACGGAACCGAGGGGGAGACCTTCCCCTTCCAGGGAACGACCACCGTCGGCCGGGAGACCCCTGGGCCCTTCGGGGCCGACAGCTATCTCTCGCCGAAGCACGCGGAGTTCCGCTTCGAAGGCGGACGCCTCGTCGTACGGGACCTGAGCAGCCTCAACGGCGTCTACGTGCGCATCGAGCGGGAGGTCCCCACGCCTCTCGCGGACGGCGCCGTGTTCCGCATCGGGCAGGAGATTCTGCGCTTCGAGGCCTACGGGCCACCCACGGCGGCCGCGGACGGAGCCGAGCCCATGGGCAGCCCGAACCCGGGCTACGTGGGGCGCCTTCGCCTCGTGACGGGACGCGAGACCCACGGCAACGCCCACCCCATCGGACCCGACGGCATGCGCCTCGGTCGTGAGCGCGGGGACGTCATCTTCCCGGAGGATGGCTACGTCTCCGGCCTCCACTGCGAGCTCAAACGCGCCGAGGACGGGACCATGTACCTCACGGACGTCGGGTCTTCGAACGGCACCTTCGTTCGCGTCGTGGGCGAGATGACCCTCGACCACGGGACGCTGCTTCTCATGGGCCAGCAGCTGTTCCGAGCGGAAGCCGGCTAGAACCCCCACTCCGGCGTGCGCGAAGACCTCCGCGAGGCACGGTCCTGGCCGGGCGTGGCGCGCCCGGCCCCGGGACCGCGGGCGCTCGCGGTCAGCGCGTCTCGTCGATGTCGTTCACCGAGGGCAACTTACGTACCTCGGAGAGCCCAACCTTGACACAACGCTGAACGATCCAGGATAGCGACCGGTCTAGGCGGGCCGCTTCATGCTGGATCTCTTCAAGCATGGACTCCGGAAAGTAGAGGCTCTGTTTTCGCTTGTCGGTTCCGGCCATCGTGCTCTCTCGTTCTGCTCCAAAGAGTTCGCGACGATAGCCTGTAGGCGATGCGGCTTCCACCAAGACGCGGCGAAGTCTGCGATGCTCGGGCATGCCCGCGTCCCTCCTGCCCTCTCGGACCAGCGTCGTCGCCCTGCTTCTGGGTTTCGCTCTCGGTGGCCTCTGGGGCCCGGCCGTCGTCCGGGGCGAGGAGTCGCCCTTCGCCAAGCTCTCGGTCCTCGCGCGCGCGCTCGTCCATGTGGAGACGAGCTACGTCGAGCCCGTGGACGATGACGCGCTCATCGAGGGCGCCATCGCAGGCATGGTTGGGACCCTCGACCCGCACAGCGTCTTTCTCGACGCGGAGGCCTACCGGCGCCTCCAGGACGACACGGCCGGTCGCTTCGCGGGCATCGGCGTCGAGATCAGCGTGCGGGACGGGTGGATCGTCGTGCTCGGCGTCTTCGAAGGCGGGCCCGCCGCCCGCGCGGGCCTGCGGCCCGGGGACCGCTTCTTGGCCATCGAGGGCCGCGGGGCGCGGGACCTGCGCATCGCCGAGGCCGTCGGGCTGATGCGCGGACCGCCGGGGACGACGGTCCGCGTCGTCGTGCGCCGTGAGGGCGCACGGGAAGACTTGCCCTTCGCCATGCAGCGCGCGGTGATCGAGGTCCCTCCCGTCGACGCGCGGCTGCTCGAGGACGGCGTGCTCCACGTGCGGGTGACGGCGTTCCAGGACGGCACCACGGCGCAGCTCGAAGCGGCCCTGGACCGTGCGCTCGGCGAACGCTCCGCCGTGGGCGGGGCCATCGAGGGGGTGCTCCTCGATCTTCGCGGCAACCCGGGCGGCCTGCTCCGCGAGGCGTCGGCCATGGTCGACGTGTTCCTTCGCGAAGGCGTCATCGTTTCCACGCGCGGCCGCGGCGGTCAGCTCTTGCGTGAGCTTCGCGCCCACGCGCGGGGCACGCGTCCGGCGTGGCCCCTGGTGGTGCTCGTGGACGGCTACTCGGCGAGCGCGTCGGAGATCGTGGCCGGCGCGCTCCAGGACCACCAGCGCGCCGTCCTCGTCGGATCCCAGACCTTCGGCAAGGGAAGCGTGCAACACGTCATCGAGCTCCCGGACGGTAGCGCCATGAAGCTCACCGTCGCGCGCTACACGACGCCCTCGGGCCGGAGCATCCAGGCCCGGGGCATCGTGCCGGACGTGGTGGTGGAGGCCGTGCCGCCGGAGGCGCTGGCCGCGGCCCGGGCCCAGGGGGCGCTTCAGCTTCGCGAGGCCGCCCTCGAAGGCGCCCTCGACCGCGGCGAAGCCTCGGCCAGCACGCCCCGCGCGCAGTATCGCGAGGCGCCCGGGGAGCAGGCTCTTCCCTTCCCCGACGACCTCCAGGCCCGCGTCGCCTGGCAGACGCTCGCCACGCTTCGGCGGGGGCGTAGCGAGGCGCCGCGGTGAGCCTCATCGCCTTCGAAGGCGTGCGGAAGGCCTTCGGGCCGAAGTTGGTGTACCGGCACCTCGACCTCTCCGTGGAAGCCGGCGAGACGCTGACGGTCATCGGCGGCTCGGGCCAGGGCAAGAGCGTCATGCTCAAGATGCTCATCGGCCTGCTCGGCTACGACGAGGGCCGCATCGTGTTCTCCGGGGAGACCCTCGAAGGGCTCAGCGATGAGGGCTGGCGCCGCGTACGGGCGCGCATCGGTATGGTGTTCCAGGGCGGCGCCCTCTTCGACAGCCTGAGCGTGCACGAGAACGTGGCCTACGGTCTCCGGGCCCAGGCCAGCAGCGATGCCACCTGGCGCGACGAGGACGCGGTGGCGGCCCGCGTATCCGAGGCGCTGGGCTACGTCGGCCTCGGCGCCATGGAAGACCAGTGGCCTGGCGACCTCTCCACCGGTATGAAGAAGCGCGTGGGGCTCGCACGCGCGCTCGCCGTTCGACCGGAAGTGCTTCTTTACGACGAGCCCACCACGGGCCTCGACCCGAAGAACGTCCGTCGCATCACGGACCTCATCGTGCATCTACGTGGCGCCCTCGACATCACCTCCATCGTGGTCACCCACGAGATGCCCCTCGCCTTCGAGGTCAGTGACCGCATCGCCATGATTCACGGCGGCAGCATCGTCTTCGAGGGTACGCCGGAGGCGCTCGTGGCCGAGCGCGACCCGGAGGTGCGCAACTTCGTGCGCGGGCACGCGCCGGAGGACGAACGCGAGCTGGCTCTGCTCCGCGAGAGTCACGCGGGAGGCCTGGGGTGAGCGGGCTTCGAAGCGCGAAGGCGGCGGCCCCGGTACGGAGAAGCGCATGGTGAAGTCCAAGAGCGGCATGGAGCTGCGCGTCGGCATCTTCGTGGTGGCCGCGCTCCTCGTGGGCGGGACCCTCGCCTTCGTCATCGGCAAACAGTCGAATCTCTTCCGGACGAAGACGACCTTCCGGGCCGTCTTCGACGAGGTCGACGGGCTCCGCGCGGGCAACGCGGTGCGCATCGCCGGCGTCGTCGTGGGGACGGTGGACAGCGTGAGCTTCCTGGAGGACGGACGCCTCGAGGCGCGCTTTCGCGTCGTCGACGACGCGGCGGACCTGGTCCGCGGCGATCCCGACTCCGTTCCGCCGGAGAACGCGCCAGCGGATACGCCGCTCCCGAGCCGCGTCAGCATCGGGAGCAAGGGCATGCTCGGTGACAAGCTCCTCGACATCACCGTCGGCGCCCCGGGCCTCCCGGCCTGGCCGCCGGATACCCCCATGCTGCTCGATGGCTCGACGGGACTCCTGGAGCGTGCCGGCTCCGTCGCCGAGGAGGTGGAGGCGACGGCGCGCAACCTCCGGCTTTTGACGGACCCGCTTCGCGATCAGGAGCTCGCTGAAGACGTGGAGGCCATCGCGGACAACCTGGCCCGCGTGACGGGCATGCTCGCGGCGGGGGAGGGCACCTTTGGACGCTTCCTGGCCGACGCCGAGCTGGCCGATGACGTGGCCGAGAGCGTGCGCAACACGCGCGCGCTGACCGGTCAGCTCGCGGCCGTCTCCGGGAGCGCGCGGCGCATCGCGCGGGAGATCGAAGCCGGTGACGGGAGCGCGCACGCGCTCATCTACGGCGAGGAGGGGCGCGACACACTGGAGAACGTGGCCCGGGCGAGCGACGCCTTGGCGACGCTACTGGTGGACGTGCGCGAGGGCGAAGGCACGGTGCACGACCTCGTCTACGACGACCTCGGTACGGACCTCGTCGGCAACCTCACGGCGGTCTCCGAGGACCTCGCGGCCATCACCGAGGAGGTGCGCGCCGGCAGGGGGACCATCGGCGGCCTCCTCGTCGATCCGTCCATCTACGAAGACGTGAAGCGCCTCGTGGGCGATCTGCAGCGCAACGAGATTCTGCGGGCTCTCGTGCGCTACAGCATCCGCCGCGACGAGGCCGAGGTCCGACCAGAGTAGAGAATCCCCGAGGGCGCATCGACGGCAGTGGCCTCCGCCGCTACGACAGACCCATGGAGCGTTCCTATCTTCGGCTTCTGGCGCGACTCCTCGAAGAGGGAAACCAGCGCGAAGACCGCACGGGCACGGGCACGCGGAGCCTCTTCGGCCACCAGATGCGCCACGACCTTCGCAAGGGCTTCCCGCTCCTCACGACCAAGAAGGTGCACTTCAAGTCCGTGGTGCACGAGCTGCTTTGGTTCGTGTCCGGGGAGACGCACGTAGGACCGCTCGCCGAGGCCGGCGTCAAGATCTGGAACGAGTGGGCGACGGCCGAGCAGACCGCGCGCTTCGGCCGCGCCGCCGGCGACCTGGGGCCCATCTACGGCCACCAATGGCGCAACTTCGGCGCGACGCGCCAGAGCGACGGGAGCTACGCGCGCGATGGCGTGGACCAGCTCGCGCGGCTTCTTGAAGGGCTCCGGGAGCGGCCCGCCAGCCGCCGGCATCTCGTCACGGGCTGGAACCCCAAAGAAGCGAACGACGTGGCGCTCCCTCCCTGCCACACGCTCTTCCAGTTCTACGTGCACGACGGGCGCCTGAGCTGCCAGCTTTACCAGCGAAGCGCCGACATCTTCCTCGGCGTGCCCTTCAACATCGCGAGCTACGCGCTCCTGACGCACATGGTCGCCCAGGTGGTGGGGCTCGAGCCGGGTGATTTCGTCCATAGCTTCGGCGACGTGCACCTCTACGCGAACCACGTGGAGCAGGCGCGGACGCAGCTCGAACGCGAGCCCCGGGCGCTGCCGACGCTGCACCTCGACCCAGCCGTCGAGGACCTCTTCGCCTTCCGCTTCGAGCACGTTTGCCTCGAGGGCTACGATCCCTACCCCCGCATCAAGGCGCCCGTTGCCGTTTGATCCGCGACGCGAGCCGCTCGCGCTCATCGTGGCCGTGGGTCGCGGCGGCATCATCGGGCAGAGCGGTGGGCGCTTCGGTCTTCCCTGGCACCTTCCGGAGGACCTTCGGCGTTTTCGGCGGCTCACCACCGGCCACGCGGTGCTCATGGGACGGACGACGCACGAAGCCATCGGCCGGCCGCTGCCCAAGCGCCGCAACATCGTGCTGACCCGGGACCCTGGGCGTGCGTTCCCGGGCGCCGAGCGTGCCGGTTCCCTCGCCGAAGCGCTTTCCATGGCGCGCACGACCGATGCACACCCCTTCGTGCTCGGCGGGGCCACGGTCTATGCCGAAGCGCTCCCGTTCGCGACGCACCTTCATCTGACCGAGGTGGACCGGCCGACGGAGGGGGATGTTCGCTTTCCTTCTTTCGACCCTGCGGAGTGGGACGAGGTGACTCGCGAAGCCGCGGAGACCGAAGGCGTGACCTTTCGCGAGCTTCGGCGAAGAGCTGCCGGCTTTTGAGCGTTGACGGGCCTTGGAGGGCCCGGGGCCGGCTAGGCGGAACGGCGGCTTGCCGGCGAGCTCATTGGACCGCGCCGAGGTTCTCGATGTGCACGATCTGGAAGCCCGTCGGAGCCTGGCAGCCCACCAGCTTGGCGCTGCCCGAAGTGTAGGCGAAGCAGCTGTTCGGGTCGGCGCTCACGGCACTCGCGTAGCCCGTGTCCCCGGTGGTCGAGAGCATGGCGGCTTCGGAGCAGGGCCGCTGACCGCTGGTGCAGTTTCGACCGAACGCTTCGATGGTCTTCTCGTTTACCTTGCAGGCCTCGGCCTGGTACCGGGCGGCGACGGTGGGGTGGAATGACTGAGCCGCCCC
>JBCCAW010000610.1:0-3564 GCA_039814655.1 Myxococcota bacterium
CGGGCCGTGGCCACCGCGCCGGGCGACCAGGGCTGCCACGCGGCGTCCCCGGGCGCTGCCGAGAGCGCAGGCGGCGGCGGCGCGAAGCGGAGAAGGCCGAAGGCGGCCCCCACCAGCGCGAGCACGGCGGGGCGGCGCGCGCCGCGCCGCGCCGAGCGGCCGATCACGACGGCGACGGCCGCCGTGGCTAGCGCCAAACTGAGGCCGCGGACGAGCCCGGCGGGTCCGGCGAGCTGCACCAGCACCCAGCTCAGCCAGATGCCCGTCGCCAGTAGCGCGAAGCCGAGCCCGGTCTCGAGCGTGTGCATCCAGGCGCCCGGCCGTGGCAGTCGCCGGCGCACGGCCGGTAGCGTCGCCGCCAGCGCGAAGGGCGCTGCCAAACCGACCCCGAGCGTCGCGAAGACGAGCAGGATGGTCCCCGGGCCGGCGCCGAGGGCGAAGCCGACGGCGGTGCCGAGAAAGGGCGCCGAGCACGGCGTCGCGAGCACGACGGCGAGCAGGCCCTCGCCGGCGCTTCGCCACAGCCCCGGCGGTCCCTGGGGCCCCGGGAGGTCGCCCGGGGCCGGGACCCCGACGCGCCAGACGCCGAAGAGATGAAGGGCGAAGGCCACCACCGTCGCCAGGAGCACCGCGACGGCCGCGGGCTCCTGGAGCTGGAAGCCCCAGCCCACGGCGCGCCCGAGCTCGGCGAGCACGGAGACGAGCACGCCGAGCGCGCACAGGCTCCCCACCACGCCGAGCACGTAGCCGAGCGCCGCCCGGTGCGCGGTCCGCGCGTCCTGCCCGCCGAGCGCCGCGAGCCCGACGAGCTTCACCCCCAAGACCGGCAGCACGCAGGGCATGAGGTTGAGGATGAGGCCACCGAGGAGGGCGAGAAGGAGGGCGAGGGGGAGCCCGACCGCGGCGGCCGTGGAGCCCGTGTCCGTTTCCGTTTCCGTTTCCGTGTCCGTTTCCGTTTCCGTTTCCGTGTCCGTGTCCGTGTCCGTTTCCGTTTCCGTTTCCGTGCCCGTGTCCGTGTCCGTGTCCGTGTCCGTGCTCGCTCAGATCAGCTCGGACTGGCAGCCGAGCTCCACGATGACCTCGGCGCTCCCTTCCGTACGGAGCTCCTGCTGCACGCCGGCGCAGGTCACGGGGCAGAGGCGGACCTCCGTCGGGGCCGTCTCGTCGTCGTAGTACCAGCCGCCGTTGATGCCGCAGTCGTCGGCGGTCGCCTCCGCCGCGGCTTTCCGAATGAGCGTGTCCTCGCCCGCGACCCTCAGGAAGACGTTCACCCGCGCCGGGTCGAGCATCAGACCCTCGGGGGGCGGAGGGATCGCGATCTCGCAGGCCACCTCCGCGCGGTCCCGGACGTCTCCGGCCACCGTGTCGAAGAAGGCGTCCCAGGCCGCGCTGCTCGCTTGGTCGCAGATGGAGGCGCGCACGCCTCCGGTCCGCTCGACGAGCGTCGTGTAGGTCGTCCCCGGGCTGGCCGCGACGGAGCCGCAGGTGCGCGTCGGGTCGAGGGGGTCGGCGCCGTAGATGCCGTGGAAGACGTAGCCCGCGAAGAGGTCGCCGTAGGCCTCCGTGAGAATGCCCGGGCCGAGCGCGTTGCTCATCTGAAAGGGGTGCGGTCCGCCCGGGTAGTCCTCGAGGCTCAGGCGCCCGAGGGGGGCGCGGCCTTCGAAGCCCGGGCTGCCGCTTACGCCGACGCGCTGGTCGTCGTCCGACACCACGACGAAGGCCTTCGTGGCGCCCGGGCGCAGCAGCTCGCGCCAGGCGCGGCCTCCGCGCGCGTCACCTTCCCGGAAGCCCTGCGTTTGCGCGAGCGTTCCGAGGACCTGCTCGAGAATCTGCGTGCTGCGGATGTCCACGTCGATGTGGAAGAAGCGCTCCCCATCGCCGCAGCGCGCGTCGCCGGCGAGGGGCTCGGGAATGCAGATGTCCGTGCTGCCCGTGCCGCGCTGGCTGATCATCAGGATGCGGTAGTCGAGGCCGCTCGCCGTGATGAGCGCGGCGAAGCCGTTCAGGCCTTCGCGCACGTTCTGAATCGCGGCTTCCATCGAACCCGAGTTGTCGACCAGGAAGACGATGTCCACGGGCTCACGGACGAGCTCCGTGGCCGTGGTGCCTCGGGCGCACTCCATGCCGAAGTCGGTCCCGGCATCGTCCGGAGGAAGGTCCGCGTCCATGACCGCGAGGTCCGGGCCGGCGTCGGCGCCGGCGTCCGCCATGGGGCGCTCGGCGTCGCCGCAGCCGGTCAGGAGGAGCAAAAGCCAGCATCGCGCGCGCATGCTCCGTCGCTACCACGGCTCCGGCGTGCCCGTGGCCCCGGCCCCGGCAGAATCACCGCGACGTCACGGGGACCTCCTCGAAGGGCGCGGTCCTTCGTCTTTCGTTGGCGCACCGGGCACATGAGCCAGGAGTACGGCTAGCGCCGTCGCTTGCGGCCTCGCTGGGCAGGCGGGCGCGGCGGGAGCGCGAGCCCCTCCGGCGCCTCGCGATAGCGCGCCTCGCGCTTCTCCTGAAGCGCGCGAATCACGCGCTCGAGCGTCGGGTCGTTGCGTCGCCGATGGTCCAGGCGGACGCCCTTGCCCGCGTTGCAGCGCGCGCAGGCCACGGCGAGGTTCTGCAGGTCGTCCGTACCCCCGTGGTGTCGGGGCACGATGTGCTCGACGGTGGCCGTCGCCGCGGCCGGATTGCGCAGCGGCACGGCGAGCTTTCGCCGGCAGTGGATGCAGGGCCCGGCGAGCGCCTCGTCCTCGAGCGCGAAGGCTGCGTCGGTCGCCGCCGCCCAGAGCAGGAGTCGCTGCGCCCGGTTCACGGGCGGATTCACTCCGCGACGCGGCGCGCGAAGTAGACCACGGGGACGCCCACGGGGACCCGGTCGTTCGGCAGCAGCGCGTAGGTTCCGCCGAGGCTCTCCGGCACGCGCACCGGCGCGCCGTCGGCGTGGCCGAGGATGGCCCCGGCCTCGAGGCGTTCGAAGGCCACCATCTTGCGGGCGAAGCGGAAGCTGCCCGCCGGTTTGGGCAATGTGCCCTCGATGGCGAGCAGCGACGCTTCCGGTAGGTCTGCTTCGGCCTCGCCGGGCACGGCCCCGAGGCTGCCCACGGCCCGCAAGAAGCGCGCGGTCACCCGGCGAGCGAGCAGCCGTGCGCCTTCGGCTTCGTGCTGGCCGCATTCTACCGCCACCGCCGGTCCGCCGCGGTCCGCGACCACGGCGAGCACGGACCCGTCGCCGACGTCGGACCGGGACTCCCAGCCGTAGGTCACCCGGCCTAGGCCGAGCTTGCGGGCGAGGGCCAGGCTCGGCGCGCCGCCCAGCGCGACCGCGAAGGGCGCCGTCGGCGCGGACGCCGTGTGCAGGTCCAGCGCAGCGTCCAGGGTCTCGAGCAGGGGCCGGAGCTCTTCGGCGCGCCGTGCCTCCGAGCAGCCGGGTCGCTTGGCGCCGTTGAAGACCCGGTTGAGGTCCTCGCCGCCCGACGTGTAGCGGCGCCCCTGCGCCGTGGCCTCGGGGTTGCCGTGGATCAGCACCATCTCGCCGCGAAGCGCGAGCGTGCCCGCGGCAAAGGCGTCCCGGAGGGC
>JBCCAW010000317.1:0-6954 GCA_039814655.1 Myxococcota bacterium
CCCGTGCAGGCTCCCGCCTTCGGGGCGAGGAGGTTCGTGGCCTGCTGGCTGTCATCGTTCTGGCCGTTTGCCTGAAGCTGCTCTACGACTTGGTTTCCGTGGACGACGACATACCCATGCCGCCCCCGGCGCCGGAAGGGTCCGTCTCCGTGGCCACGCCGCCGCCTCCGCCCTCCACGGGCGACGCGGAGCCCCTCGACCTATCCGATGCCGAGCCCGTCGCGGACGACAGCGCGGAGCAGCCGCGAGCGGGGGACGCGGGGCCCCCTTCCGCCGCCGCGCCGGATCCGGCGGACGCCTCGGACGACGACGACGCGGAAGCCCTCGACGCGGACGCGCTCGAAGAGCCCGAGGCGCTCGACGACGAGGCCTTCGAGCTCGACACGTCCTTCCCTCCCCCGCCGCCGGACGCGAGCGGGGCGCGGAGCGGCCCCTTGACCCCGCCGCCGGCGCCTCCGGCAAGCGACGGCACCGGAGCGGCAGCGGAACCCGCCGAGCTCCGCCCCTGGTTCGAGACCTTCTTCAACGACGACTATCTGCGCACCGTGCGCCCGCCGACGCCGCGGGAGGTCGGCCGGGAGTGCGATTTCATCGAAGCGCTCTTCGAGGCGCCGCGCGGCGCGACCATCCTGGACGTGGGCTGCGGTCTCGGTCTGCACGCCATCGAGCTCACGCGCCGCGGCTACCTGGTCGTGGGCCTCGACCTCTCCCTGCCCATGCTCAGCCGGGCCGCGGACGAGGCCCAGGACGAGGGGCTGCTCATCAACTTCCTGCACGGCGACATGCGGGACATGACCTTCGGAGGCTCCTTCGACGCCGTCCTCTGCTGGGGCACGTCCTTCGGCTACTTCGAAGAGGCGGGAAACCGACAGGCCCTCGACCAGATCCACGCGGCGGTCAAGCCCGGGGGCAAGCTGCTCCTCGACATCGTCAACCGCGACCACGTGATCCGCGAGCAGCCGAACCTCGTCTGGTTCGAAGGCGATGGCTGCGTCTGCATGGAGGAGTCCCGCTTCGACTACTTCCAGTCGCGGCTGCACGTGAAGCGCACGGTGATTCTCGACGACGGTCGCCAGCGCGAGAGCCACTACGGGCTCCGGCTCTACGCGCCGCACGAGATCGGCACGCTGCTGTCCTCGCGTGGCTTCCGAACGAAGAGCGTCAGCGGTCGCATGGCGACGCCAGGCGTCTTCTTCGGCGCGGACTCCCCGCGCATGACCATTCTCGCGGAGCGCCGCTCGGGAGCGACGAGCTCCTCGGACTCGCTCCCCGCGGTGCCCGCGGACGACGAGCCCTCGGGCGGCGCCCGCTGAACGCGCGCTAGCGCGCGGCTCCCTCGAGGGTGAAGTCGACGGTGCAGGGGAGGGCGCTGAACGCGCCGCCGAAGGCGGCGAGCACTACGCGGCAGTCGGCTCCCGCGAGCGGCGAGATCTCGACGACGCTCGTGCCCTCGAAGGCGACGTCGCCGGGTTCGAAGGGAGACTGCCCGTCCTCCGGGAGCGCCTCGGGCACGCCCTCGAGCACGAGGGTCTCGCGCTGCAGGAGCACGCAGTCGGTGGCCTGTCCGTCCGGCGTGCTCACGGCCACGCTTGCCTCCTGGACGAACTCCCAGGCGCCGTCCTCGCGCTCCTCGCCGCGGAGCGGCTGGCCGTCGCCGACGCGCCACACCACGTCGAACTCGCCAGAGAAGAGCTCCACCGCGAAGTCCGCGGTGTCCGGCGTGGTGTAGCCCTGACCGCAGCTGCTTTCCACGAGCGCGGCTTCGACGTCGTAGCGGCCGTGCGAGGCCCCGAAGTCCGTATCGAAGCAGGCGGCGAGCGCCGGCGCGAGGATCACGAAAGCGACGAGCGAGGCGGTTCCAACGTGACGCATGCCTCGAAGAGGCCGCGCCGCGCCGCTCCGGTCAACAAAGCGGCCGACGGGTGGCGCCGGCGGCGCTACTCGTCTTCGTCGAAGCTGAACTCGTAGCCGCCCTCGCCGTCGCCTTCGGGGGCCGGCGTCTCGCCCTCGCCCTCGTCCTCGTCGTCGAAAGTGAACTCGATGCCGTCGCCGGTCTGCTCGCCCTCGATGGGCTCCTCGGCCGGCGGCGTCGGGTCGTAGTCCGGCGGCGGCTCGGGAATGGCCGAGCGATCCTGTGCCGGGTCCACCAGCGCGAGCGTGAACCCGTCGCGCCCCTCCTGCAGCTCTTCGCTCAGCCGATGGGCGGCGATGCCCCGGCGCACCAGCTCGGCCTTGATGTACTCGGCGCGGGCTCCGGCCAGCTCCCGGGTCTCCGCGGCCGCCACCACCCGCAGGTGGGTCACGGGGTGCAGCTTCAGGAGCGTGGCCAGCATGCCGATCAGCCGCGTCGTACGGCTCCGCGGGGCCGCCTGGCCCCGGCGGAAGAGGAGCGGTTCGCCCTGGAGCACTTCGGTGTCGCCGAGCGAGTAGAGGGCCCGGCCGTCGGGGCAGCCGTCGCCGTCGGAGCGTCCGTTGACCGTCTCCGGTCGCGCGGCGCAGCGGTCCCGGGCGTCGGCGATGCCGTCCCCGTCCTGGTCCGGCTCCGGGCACCCGTCCTGGTCTTGGAATCCGTTGAGCAGCTCCGGCTCCTCCGGACACTCGTCATCGAAGTCGTCGATGCCGTCGTCGTCGGCGTCTCGCTCCGGGCAGCCGTCCGTGTCCGCGAGGCCGTCGATGTCCTCGGGCACCTCCGGGCAGAGGTCGTCCGCGTCCTCGACGCCGTCCCGGTCCGTGTCGTCGTCGGGGCAGCCGTCGTTGTCCCGGTCGCCGTCCATGTCCTCGGCGGCCTCGGGGCAGGTGTCGAAGCCGTCCCGCACGCCGTCCTGATCGTTGTCGTAGTCCGGGCAGCCGTCCTCGTCCTCGAAGCCGTCGCGGTCTTCCGGGGCGTCCGGGCAGGCGTCGTCCACGTCGAGGAAGCCGTCCTCGTCGTTGTCCGGGTCCGGGCAGCCGTCGTCGTCTTCCCAGTCGTCCTGGTCCTCGAGCTCCGTGGGGCAGCCGTCGTCCTCATCGAGCACGCCGTCGGAGTCTTCGTCGCCGAAGCTCGGGAGCCAGCCCGCACCGACGAGGCCGCGGACCACGGGCACGCCGGCGCCGCTGAGCACGCCCGCGCCCACGGCCGCGGTGAACTCGAAGTCGCCCTGGCGGAGCCGGCCGGCGAGGCGCGCCTCGAGGGGGTTTTCGTCGAGCTCGCCGCTCAGCCCGGAGGCGCCGTCGGCCTCGACGAAGACCGTCACGAGCGGCGTGACGTCGTAGCCGATGGCGGCCCGGTAGGTGATGGCCGGCCCGACCTGCGTCGAGAGGAAGGTCTGCGTCTCGCGGTAGTGGCCGCCGGCGTTGAGCGCGAAACGAAAGCCGCTCTTGATGAGCTCGACGATGAGATGACCGCCGGCGCGCACGCTCCCGTCGCCGAGGAAGGCCCGGTCGGCGATCTGCTGGCCCACGGGAAGCTGGGCGAAGACCGAGGCTCCCAGGTAGAAGCCGCGCCGCTCGTAGAGCCGCGCCTTGAAGCTGACCGTCGGGTCACCCAGCACGAAGTTCGAGCCGCTCGGAATGTCGATCGTGCCGTCGTCGACGGTGCGCGTGAAGCCGTCGCCCTGGCTGAAGAGCAGCGGGAGGTTCAGGGCGAGCTGGAAGCGCTCGGCCAGCACGAGGGAGCCGTAAAGGTGGGCGCCGACGACGAAGGAGACGAGCTCGGAGCTGACGTCGCCCACCTCGCAGTTCGACTGGTTCGGCCCGGTGCACTCCACGTCGAAGAGCGCAAAGGGCTGATGCGCGTAGTCGATGGTCAGTCCCGCGCCGGGAAGCAGGTGGCCGCGCACACGGCTCAGGCCTTCGGTCTGCAGGTAGTTGCCGGGACCGGGCGCCGGCGTAAAGCGTTGGACGTCGAAGTAGTCCTGCGGGGCCGCCGAGGGCCCGAGCTGGGCCTCCGTGGCCGAGGGCACGCCGAAGCCGATCGCGACGAGCGTGGCCGCGAGGATCGTGAGCGCGAAGGGGCGCAGCGTCGTTCGCATGGTTCTCCCGAGGCCGATCGGCCGTCCGCGAGGTTCCTGAAGGCTCCCCGCCGGACGCGGAGTATCGCAGCGCAGGCCGTCGCGCACCAAATCTCGGCGCGGCGAAAGGGCGACATGCGTTTCGTACGGCGCTTCTGGCCGGCTGGAGCCTATGAAGGCGTCAGTTGTTGACCTCGAACTGGCAGGTGAAGCTCTCGCGAACACTCACCGGCCGTCCGCGACGGTCACGCATCTCGCCGAAGCTCGGGGCCGCGAGCAACATCCGCCGGCAGGCGCGGCCGAAGCCGGCTCCTGCGGGGGACTCGCTGCGGAGACGCGCGGAGCGCACGCGCCCGTCGGGCCCGAGCGTCATCAACATCCTGGCCTGCCCGGAGAGGCCCTGGGACTTGGCCTCCCGCGGGTAGTAGCGCTCCAAGAGCTGGTCGATGTTTGCGGGCACGCGAGGCCGGGTGCTGAGGTCCGAGACGCGCACCACCGGCGGTCCGCTGCCTTCGCCGCCGCTGCCCGTGCCGCCTTCCACGCCGCCTTCGCGGCCCGGAGGCGGTGCGGTGGCGGCGCGCCCCATGGGGCCCTCGCGGTCCTGGCCGTTGCCGCCGTAGACGGCGAAGCCACCGCCTTCGCCGGTGAGCGTGACGCCGGAAAAATCGACGGGCTCCGGAGGCGGCGGGGGCTCCTCGGGCTCCGGCGGCGGAGCCGGCGCCGACTCGCGCTGGGGCCGCGGCGGCGGACGCACGGGTTCGGGTTCGGGCTCGGGCTCGACGACCTCGGGCTCCGGCTCGTCGATTTCCGGCTCGGGCTCGGGCTCCCGCTCCGGCTCCGGCTCCGGGATCGGCTGGAGCTCGAAGGCGAGCGTGGTCTCCCGCGCCAGGTCGCTCGGGGGCGCCATCCAGCCCATGGCCTCGGCGACGCTCAGCGCCGTCGGCAGCCCCACGAGGTGGAGGAAGAGTGAGATCGCGATGGCCCCCACGAGCATGCGCTGGGTGCGCGCCTCCCGGCGGTCCGCGGCCATCTCATTCCTCCGCTGCGGCCAGGTCGCCCGGGCGCACGTTGATGGCGAACTTGGTCACCTTCTCCTGTCGGAGCAGGTCGATGACGCGCACGACGCTGCGGTGCGGCACCACGCCGTCCGCGGCGATGATGGCCCGCACGTCGTTGTCGAGGGGCTCGAGCTCCCGGAGCTTGCGCCGGAGCGCGTTCTCGTCGACCTCGTCCCGGTCGAAATAGAGCTGGTTCCCCGCGTCGATGGAGATGGTCACGGTGACCGGCGCGTCCTGGGGCGTCGCCTCGCCGGTCTGCGCCGAAGGCAGATCCATGGCGATGGACTGGGACACGATGGCCGTCGCCGTCATCATCAACACGACGAGGAGCACGAGCATCACGTCCACCAGCGGGGTGACGTTGATGTCGCTGATGAGCCCGCCGTCGTCGTCGTCGAAGCCTCCGCCGCCGCCGGCCATCAGTCGGCCTCCGGGCCCTCGCCCGTTTCGGGGTAGCCCGCCTCGGGCACACGCTGCAGGTGCCCGAGCAGGTCCCGGCCCATGGCCTCGGCCCAGGTGAGCCGGCCCTTGATCAGCCGGTTGAAGGTGTTGAAGGACGCGACGGCCGGGAGCGCCACGAGCAGGCCGATGGCCGTGGCGATGAGCGCTTCACCCACCTCCGAGTAGAGCGCGTTCGAGATCTGCCCGCCGCTCTCCCGGAGCGCCTGGAAGGCGCGCACGATGCCGATGACCGTGCCCAGCAGCCCGACGAAGGGCGCGTTGTTTCCGACGGTTCCGAGGAAGGCGAGGTTCCGCTCCATGCGGCCCTTCGCGATGATGCGCTCGGCCGCGAGGCGCGCTTCGACGGTCTTCACGCCGTCGCCGGTGGCCTCCATGGCCGCGTGCACCACCTGCGCCTGCGGGGACTTGCTCCCGGCCAGGAGCCGCTTGGCGGCGTCCATGTCCCCTTCGCCGAGGTGCTTTCGAAAGGCCTCCCGGAGCGCCGCCGAGGCCTCCCGCGAGCCCACGAAGTAGACCAGGCGCTCGATGATGATCGCGACGGCGATCACCGAGAGGCAAATCAGCAGGTACATGACCCACCCAGCGCCAAGGTTGGCGAAGGCGGAGAGCCGTTCCACGATGTCCATGAGTTCCTCGGTCGGTGGGCGAGAGGGGCCTTCGCTGGCGCGCTCTCGAATACTGTCTGGGTCGGCGCCGGGCCGGGAACGTGATCACCGAGCCGGCGTTTTTGGCGTTGACCCGCGCAGCGCTTAGCAAGTCGGGGGCAGGGGAGCGAGCCGCGGGCTCTCGCCACGCCGCCAGGGGACGGCAAAGCGCGTGCAGAGTTACGGACGCAACGAGCGAGGGTCACGTTCCGTTCCCGGAACACCTTCCTCACCGTCCCCGTGGAGCTCGCGGAGGAGCACCGTCGCGTAGCTCCCCGGAGGAAGCGTAAAGCGGAGCTCCCAGCTCCCGTCGTCGAGCGTTCGCCGCCCGAGCTCGCCGGGGCGCACGCGAATCGGACGCCGCGTTCCGGCGCCCAGCTTGCCCAGGCGGCCTAGCACGGCGTCGCTGAAGCCCCAGGATGCGGCGAGGGCACGCTCCTCCGCCGCGGCGTCGGCCTCCGGCCAGGGCATCTTCGGTCCGAAGAGCGGCCCCGTGGGGCTCGTCTCCCAGGCGGCCACGCGCGCGGCTTCCGCGTCCTCGGTGCCCGGCGCGACGACGAAGAGGCCGCCGCTCGCCTCCACCCGGCAGAGCTCGCCCGGCCGAAGCGCCGCCAAGTCCGCGCCCTCCCGCGTCGCGTCGACGCGCCGGGCCAGCGAATCGTTGAACGCGCCGCTCTGAAAGGCGCTGACGATGAGCCGCCGAACGAAGCGGTCCCGCGGCGCGCGCCCGCCGGCGACGAGCCAGTCCCGGGCCTGCCGCAGGTTGTCGCGGCCGAAGCGTTGGCTCCCGAAGTAGTTCGG
>JBCCAW010000473.1:0-4854 GCA_039814655.1 Myxococcota bacterium
CTCGCCACGACCACGGCCATCATCACGCACAACGCCCCGGTCGGCGCCATGGCCGAGCGCGTGGTCACCCTCGCGGACGGCGCCATCGCCGAGACCCGAACGAACGCCGCGCCCGTGGCCGCCTCTTCGCTGCGCTGGTGAGCACGACACCATGAAGGCCCTCGACCGGAAGCTGCTGCGGGACCTGAGGGCGCTCGGCGGGCAGATCCTGACCATCGCCTTGGTGGTCGCCAGCGGCGTCGCGGGCTTCACCACGGTGCGAAGCGCCTATGGCTCCCTCGACCGGGCGCGGCGGGACTTCTACGCGGCGCAGCGCTTCCCCGACGTCTTCGCGCGCTGCGAGCGCGCGCCGCGAAGCGTGCTGGCGCGCCTGGAACAGGTGCCCGGCGTGGCCGTGGTCGAAGGCCGGGTCACGGACCAGGCGTCGCTGCCGCTGCCGTGGATGACCGAGCCCGCGAGCGCGCAGGTCGTCGGCCTCCCTCCCGGTGGCGCGCGGCTGAGCGCGCTGCATCTCCGGGCCGGCCGCCTTCCTCGGCCCGAAGCCGACGACGAGGCGCTCCTGAGCGACGCCTTCGCCGACGCGCACGGCCTCGGCCCCGGGGACACGCTGCCCATGATCCTGGGCGGTGTGTTCCGCGAGCTGCGCGTCGTCGGCGTGGGGCTCTCGCCGGAGCACGTGCTGGTGGCGAGCCCCGGCGACATCGCCGTCGACAACCGGCGCCGCGGTATCGTCTTCATGAACGAGGGCGCCGTGGCCGCCGCGACCGGGCGCGTGGGCGCCTTCGACTCCGTGGTGGCGCAGCTCTCCGCCGGGGCGAGCGAAGCCGGCGTGCGGGCCGCCTTCGACCGCGTGCTCGCGCCCTACGGCGCCTTCGGCGCGCACGGACGTGACCGGCAGCTCTCGCACTTCATTCTGAGCGGCGAGCTGGCTCAGCTCGAGAACATGGCGACGCAGATCCCGCCGCTCTTTCTCCTCGTCGCCGCGTTTCTCCTGCACGTGGTGCTCACACGGCTCGTGCAGCTTCAACGGTCGCAGATCGCGGCGCTCAAAGCCCTCGGCTACGGAGACCTCGCCATCGGCGTGCACTACCTGAAGCTCGCCGGGGTGATCGTGGCGCTCGGCGCGGCCGCGGGCCTTGGCCTCGGCCAGTGGCTCGGCGGCGCCATGGTGGAGCTGTACCGCGGCTACTTTCGCTTTCCTACGCTCGTGGCCCGCCTCGACGTACCGACGGCGCTCGGGGCCGTGGCCGTGAGCGCGCTGGCGGCCACCGTCGGGACCTTCACCAGCGTGCGCAGCGTACTCCGGCTGGCGCCCGCGGAGGCCATGCGACCGCCGGCGCCGGCCCGCTACCGACGCGGGCTCACGGACCTCCCGGGCGTGCGACGTTTCGTGCCCGCGGCGCTCCAGATGACGCTCCGGGAGCTTCAGCGCCGGCCGCTCCGCCTCGTGCTGAGCAGCCTGGGTATCGCCGCGAGCGTGGCGCTGCTGGTCCTCGGACAGTTCTTTGGCGACGCGATGGGCTGGCTGACGGACACGTACATGGAGCGGCAGCAGCGCTGGGACGTGCAGGTGACGCTCCGCGAGGCCCGAGACGTGGGCGGGCTCGCGACCTTTCGGCAGCTCCCCGGCGTGACGCGCGCCGAGGGCATGCGGCACGTCCCGGCGCGGGTCCGAGTGGGGCCCCGGGAGCGGGAAGTGGCGCTCCAGGCCATGGTGCCCGACCAGGGCGCGGAGGGCCTCCAGCGCATCGTCGGCGCGCGAGGGAACGTGGTGGTTCCGCCGGCGGAGGGGCTCCTCGTGACCTCGAAGCTCGCCGAGGTCCTCGGCGTCCGGCCCGGCGACGCGCTCACCGTGGAGATCCTCGAGGGCGCGCGGCAGACGCTCCGGCTGCCCCTCGCGGCGACGGTGGAGGAACCCTTCGGGCTTCAGGTCTATGCGCGCTCGGACGCGCTCCACGCGGCCCTCGGCCAGGAGCCGATGGTGACGAGCGTGCTGCTCCAGGTCGACGGCCTCGACTCGGGCGCGGACGACGCCGCGGCGCGAAACCTGGACCAGCGCCTCGCGCGCATGCGGGACGTGCTGGGCTTCGTGCACCGGGACCGCATGATCCAGGAGTTCCGGGCGCAGAGCGCGAAGAACATCGGGGTGTTCTCCCTGGTGCTGACGCTCTTTGCGGCGACCATCGCCATCGGCGTCGTCTACAACAACGCACGAGTGAGCTTGAGCATGCGCCGCCGGGATCTCGCGTCCCTGCGCGTGCTGGGCTTCACGCGGGCGGAGATCAGCGAGATCCTATTGAGCGAGATCGCGCTCCAGGTGCTGCTGGCGCTGCCCCTCGGTTTGGCCTTCGGCGACGCCATGGTGGCGTCCATGGCGACGGGCGTGGCGGACCCGGAGGTGTACCGGCTTCCGGTGATCGTCAGCACGCGGAGCTACGCCTTCGCCGCGGGCGTGACGCTGGCGGCGGCGGCCTTCATCGCGCTGCTCGTGCGCCGGAAGCTGGACCGGCTCGATCTCATCGCGGTGCTCAAGACGAGGGAGTGACGACCATGAGCGACGGACGCGAGCGGAAGCTCGGCAAGCAGGTGCAGCGCGGCCTCTCGGTGCTGCTGGGGCTCGGCGTGGTGGCGATGATCGTGGTCGGCACGCTGCCGAAGCCCCTCGCCGTGGAGGTCGCGACGGTCTCGGAGGGCCCGCTCGTGGTGACCGTCGATGAGGACGGCGTCACGCGCGTGAAGGACCGCTACCTCGTGAGCGCGCCGCTCGCCGGGAACGTCGGGCGAAGCGCCCTCGACCCGGGCGACGAGGTCGCGGCGGGGACCGTGGTGGCCCGGCTGGTCCCGCTCCAGGCTCCCATGCTCGACGAGCGAAGCCGGCTCCAGGCGGAGGCGCGCGTAGACCAGGCGCGGGCCGCCGCGCGCCAGGCCCGCGCCGCCGTATCCCGGGAGAGCGCGACGCTCGAGTTCGCCCAGGGCGAGCGGGCGCGGCAGGAGGCCCTCGAAGGCAGCGGGGGAACGCCGGGGCAGGCCGCGGACCGGGCCCGCTACGACGAGCGGAGCGCGCGCGAGGCGCTCTCGTCCGCGCGCTTCGGGCTGCGCGTGGCCGAGCACGACGTCGAGGTCGCGGAGGCCGCGCTCGGACGCTTTGGGAACACGCGGCGCGGCGGAGCGGCGGGCCCGAAGGACGAAGAGGTGCTCGAGGTGACGGCGCCGGTGCAGGGCCGCGTGCTTCGCGTGCTTCGCGAGAGCGAAGGCGTGGTGCAGCCGGGCACGCCGCTCCTCGAGGTGGGGGACCCGGCGGCCCTCGAGATCGTGGTCGACGTGCTCACGACGGACGCCGTGCGCATCGAGGCCGGGGCGCCGGTGGCGATCGTGCGCTGGGGCGGCGAAGAAACGCTCGAGGCCCACGTGGTGCGCGTCGAGCCCTCGGCCTTCACCAAGGTGAGCGCGCTCGGCGTCGAGGAGCAGCGCGTGAACGTGGTCATCGAGCTCGACGCGGAGCGGCAGCGCTGGGCCGCGCTCGGCGATGGCTTCCGCGTGGAGGCGCGCATCGAGCTCTGGCGGACGGACGCGGCGCTCACGGTTCCCGCGAGCGCGCTCTTCCGCGACGGTGCCGGCTGGGCGGTCTTCGCCGTGGATGGCGACGAAGGCGAAGGCACGGCCGCGGTGCGGCCCGTGGAGCTGGGCCGGCGGAACGGCTTCGCCGCGGAGGTGAGCGCCGGCCTCGACGAAGGCGCGCTCGTGGTGGTGCATCCCGGCGACACGCTCGAGGACGGCATGGAGGTGTCCTGGCGCCCGTGAAGGGAGCGCACACCGTGCCTCGGCGGCCCGCGCTTCTGCCACAGGTGGGCGTGATTCGCCGGAGCATCGGACCGGAACGGGCGTTGCTTTGGAGGAGGTCATGCGCCTTCTCCGTCTTGCCGCCGTGCTGCCCGTGCTGGCCGTCGCGTTCGTCCTGCCGCTCACGGGCTGCACAATCTTCGGTGCGGCACTCGGCGGCGCCGTGTGCGACGGGAACCGAAGCTGCGTGCGCGACTTCGTGCGGGTCGGGGCCCACGCGGACTTTGCCATCGCACAGGCCGCGGCGGAGAACGCGCGGGAGCGGCTGCGGAACTACCAGTGCTACGACAAACACGGGCTGCCGCTGCAGGTGGAAGCGCGGAGCCGGCGCGCGGCCCGCAGCTGGTGCGACGCGCACGGCTGCGTGTGCGACTGAGCCTTGGCGTCCGAAGGCGAGCGCCAGGGCCAGGGCGAAGGCCATGGTGCGGGCAAAGGCCACCAGGCGGCGGCGCTCGTGCTCGGTGCGCTCCGTGAAGCGCAGGCGAGTGCGGCGCCTTCCCGTGTCCGGGGCGCACACCGGGCCGGGCCGGCCCGCGGAAGGGTCACGGTCCTTACTCGGCGAAGCCGGCCGGAACGAAGGTTGCTCTACCAGGCGCATGACTCGCCTTTGCCTTGCCGCGCTGGTCCCCCTCGTCGCCGCCGTAGTCGTATTGCCGCTCACCGGGTGCACGCTCTTGGGCGCTGCTCTCGGCGGCGCGCTCTGCGAGGGCGACCGGAGCTGCGTGCGAGGTTTCGTGAAGGCCGGGGCCCAGGCGGACATCGCCGTGGTGGAGGCGGCAGCGGAGGCCAGCACATACATCCCGAGCCAGTTCGAGTGCTGGAACGAGGTGGGGCACACGCTACGCGTGGAGGCGCCGAGCCGCGAGGCCGCCGACCGTTGGTGCCGCGCCAACGGCTGCGCCTGCATCGGCCCGCGGATCGCGCACGTCCGCCGCGCATCCGCGCCGCAGGGACCGGAAGCCGGCGCTGTCCGAGCCGCTCCCAAGGCTCCCGGAGCGGAAAGTGCCGCGCGAC
>JBCCAW010000622.1:0-3438 GCA_039814655.1 Myxococcota bacterium
GAACACCATGCCCGACGCCGCGCTCTTCGCCGCCGCGGAGGCCGGCGCCCTCGCCACGGAGCAGGAGGTGGCCGCCCAGGTCGACCGCATGCTGGACGACGCTCGTGTGAGCGACGTGCTCGAGGATTTTCACGCGCAATGGCTCGACACGGACGCGCGCGGCGAGCTGCTTCGGGCCGAGCCGCTGCCGCCGGGGGCCGACGCCGCCATGACCGAGGAGACGCGGCGCTTCGTGGAGGCGGAGACCACCGCCGGCGGCGGTCTCCGGGCCCTGCTGACGAGCCGCCAGAGCTACGTGAACGCGGACCTCGCCGCGCTCTACGGCGTCGACGGGCCGGCGCCCGGGGAGGGTTTCCAGGCCGTCGACCTCGACGCGAACGAGCGCGCGGGCCTGCTGACGCAGCCGGGCTTCCTGGCGCACTACAGCGACTACGCGGACCCTTCGCCGATCCGCCGCGGCGTCTACGTGCACCGGCGCATCCTGTGCACGGAGCTCGACCCGCCGCCGGGCGACGCGGACCTCGAGCTTCCGCCGGCCTCGCCGGAGGCCCGCACGAACCGCCAGCGCGTCGAAGCGCATACGTCGCCAGAGGGCTGCCAGCGCTGCCACGCGGACATCAACCCCGTCGGCTTCGCCTTCGAGTCCTTCGACGCCGTGGGTCGCTGGCGCACCACGGACAACGGCGAGCCCGTGGACACGGAGGTGCGCGTGCCCTTCCGCGCCGCGCGAGACATCGAGGTCGACGGGCCCGTGGCCATGGCCGAGGCCCTGGCGGAGCGCCCGGAAGCGCACCGCTGCTACGCGACCTGGTGGCTTCGCTACGCCCGCGGGCGTAGCGAGACCCCGGAAGAGGCCTGCGCCCTCGACGCCCTCGGCGAGGCGAGCCGGAGCGAGGACCTCGGCGCCCTCGATCTTCTGGAGCGGCTGGCCAAGAGCCGCGACGTGCGCTTCCGGCGCGCGGAGGGGGACGACGACACGCGCCCTGACGCGGAGGAGAGCCCGTGAGGCGTGAACGCTTCAGCCGGCGACGCTTCCTGGCCGGCGCCGGGGGCGTGACGCTCGGCATTCCCTTCCTCGAGTCGCTCCTCGGCCGTGGCGCGGCGCAGCCGACGGACGCGGACCGGCGCTTTTTGGTCTTCTTCACCTGCAACGGCTTCGACGTCTCGCGCTTCCATCCGCTGACCCCCGTGGACGCGCGCATGACGCAGGAGGACTTCCCCGAGCAGGTCGCGCTGCACCCGCTCGGGCCCTACGCCGATCGCCTCAACATCCTGCGCGGCGTGAACATGACGCCGCGCGGCTTCTACGAGGACCCGGCGCCGGGCTGCGAGCACGACAAGGGCATGGGCTCGAAGCTCACGGCGCAGCCCCTCGACCCGGTCACCTTCTTCCCTCTCGGCGAGAGCGTCGACCAGCTCATCGCCCGGCGCCTGAATCCCGGCGGCCGCGCGCCGCTCAACCTCATGGTCGGCCCGCAGGTGACCCGGGTGAACGGCATCATCTCGAGCCGCGGCGCCAACGACCCGGTGGTGGCCGAGAACAACCCGCTCTCGGCCTACGAGCGCATCACGGGCCTTTACGAGAACGACGCCGCGCGGGACGCGCTCTACGCCCGTCGCCAGAGCGTGCTCGACCTGGTGGGAGACGACCTGCGCGAGCTCCGCGCGCTCGTTTCGAGCCCGCGGGATCAGGCGAAACTCGAGACGCACTTCGAGTCCGTGCGCCAGCTCGAGCTCGACCTCGAGGCGGCGGGGCTCTGCGGCGGGGACACGGAGCTTCGCTTCCTCCTCGAGGCCATGGACCCGGAGCGCATCGGAAGCGACGCGAACTACAAGCTCGTAGGCCAGCTCCAGATGGACGTGATCGCCCTCGCGCTCCGCTGCCCGGGCCAGCGCGTCGTCACGCTCCAGTGGGGCAACGGGGCCATGGGCCCGATCTTCCGCTGGGACGGCATGTCCCACGCGTACAACCACCACAAGGTCAGCCACGCGAACACCATGGACGACGGGTCCGGCGAGCGCGTCGAGGGCGCCATCGACATGATGCACGACATCGACCGCTGGTACGCCGAGCGCTTCGCGGAGATGCTCGTGCGTCTGGACGCCACGACCGAAGGCGCGCACGGGAGCGTTCTCGACCAGAGCGCCGTGCTGTGGATCAACGAGCTCTCGGACGGATCCATTCACGACTACCGGGACCTGCCGGTGGTGCTCGCGGGCTCGGCCGGCGGGCGCTTCGACACGGGCTGGTACCGCAAGATGAACCCGCTCGACGACTACAAGAACGTGCACCCGAACGCCTCGCACGACCGGCTGCTCAACACGCTCATCAACGTGACGACCATGAGCGGGCCCGAGGACACGCGCGTCACGGACTTCGGCTGGGACATGGCGCCGGGCGGCGAGATGCGCGTGCTGGAGAGCGACTGGGCCTGAGCCCGACGCCTCCCGCCGGGCGCTACTGAATGCGCCAGCGGCGAACGACGCTGATGCGGCCGACGCGCGCGTGGCTGCCCGCGAGCGTGAAGGGCAGCGTCCGCGTCTGCCCGAGCACCTGCAAGCGCACGGTCCCTTCGATGGGCCCGGTCTGGCTGGGATCCACCCGATTGACCTCCACGAGGTAGCTGCCCGCGGGGGCGCGCGTGAGCCCGAGGCGCTCGCGCCCCGCGCCGCGCGCGTCCGAGCCGACGACGTTCCGGCGACCGCCCATCCAGCTCAGCCGCGTTCCCTCGGGGGTGATGAGCGAGAGATCGACGTCGCCGCCCTCCCAGCGCCCTTCGAGCATGAGGTCGCCGCGGACGACCTCCTCGCGGGTGGAAGCCTGGCTGATGCGGTCGATGAAGGCGCGAGATCCGTCCGGGAGCGCCGTGCGCAGCGCCGCGGCGAGCTCCGGCGACGCCGTCTCGCGAAGGCAGCGAAGGGCGGCGGCGACGCGCGTCTCGGACTCCGAGGGGGAAAGCGACTGCCGGCGATGGCGACCGCCGGCGAATCCGTCACGCCCATCGAGGCCGGCGCGCACCGAGCGGGCTTCCAGCTCGGCCAGGGCCAGGCGATGGGCACAGGAGCGCAGGTCGTCGCCGCTCCGCGCGAAGGCGTTCGCGAGACGCCGCTGAAGCACGTCGTTCTCCGGTTGAAGATCCGTCACGCCGCTCAGGAGCCGCATGGCCTCGTCGCTGCGCCCGAGCCGGCCCACGACGTCCGCGAGGTAGGTCAGCGCCTCCACGTCGAGGCGGTCGCGGGCGACCCAGGCCCGGGCGACCTCCTCGGCTCGCCGTAGATCGCCGGCCCGGCTCAGCGCGCGCACCGCGGCGCGATGACGGTCCCGGCTGTCGCCGTTGTCCCGGAGCGCGGCCTCGGCCTCGAGGGCTCGCTCCCGGTCGCGGGGGCTGACCTCGCGCTCGGCGCTCAGCCGCGCTTCGCGGAACCAGACGCGCCGGA
>JBCCAW010000276.1:0-7747 GCA_039814655.1 Myxococcota bacterium
CGCCGCCGACGGAGGCGTAGGCGGGGCCTCGGTTCCCGTCTCCGTTTCCGTTTCCGTTTCCGTTTCCGTTTCCGTTTCCGTTTCCGTTTCCGTCTCCGTTGCTCTCCACTCGGGCCGAGTGGGTTTTGCTCTCCGGGGGGTGAGCGAGCTCGGGCGCGTCGAGGCTGCGCCTTCGGCGCCCCGCCTTCGCTGCCTACAGCCTTGACCCGGCGGGCGCGCGGGGCCGCTACTTCAACCGCGAGATCAGCCCGTCGAGCTCGTCGTAGCTCGCGTAGGTGATCACGATTTTGCCGCGCTGGCCGCTTTGCTCCTGGATGGCGACGGGCTGGCCGAGGCGGTGGGAGAGGCGGCGTTCGAGGTCGCGGACGTTGGAGCTCTTGCCCTTCTTTTCCGTGGGCACGTCGCCGCGGGCGAGGGCGCGGGCGCGGCGTTCGAGCTCGCGTACGGACCAGCGCTTTTGGATGGCCTCGCGGGCGAGGCGGACCATGGCGGGCGTGTTCGGCGCCGTGAGCAGCGCGCGGCCGTGGCCCTCGCTCAGCTCGCCGGCGGCCAGGATCTCGAGCACCTGCGGGGGCAGCTTCAGCAGGCGCAGCGCGTTGGCGATGGTCGAGCGGTCCTTCCCGACGCGCTGGGCGATCTGCTCCTGCGTGTGGCCGAACTCCTCGGACAGACGCTGAAATGCCCGGGCGGTCTCCAGCGGGTTCAGATCCTCGCGCTGCAGGTTCTCGACGAGGGCCGCCTCGAAGGCCGCCTCGTCGCCCAGCTCCCGGACGAAGATGGGCAGCTCTTTGAGCCCGGCGCGCTGCGCCGCCCGCCAGCGGCGTTCGCCGGCGATGATCTCGTAGCCGCCTTCCCGCCCGCGATCGCGCACGAGAATGGGCTCGAGCACGCCGTGCTCGGAAATGCTTCGGCTCAGCTCCTCGAGCGCGCGCTCGTCGAAGTAGCGCCGGGGCTGCTCCTTGTTCGGGTGCAGCTCTTCGATGCGCGCCGTCGCCACGCCCGGCGAGGTGTTCGCCGCAGACGGGGAGGGCGCCGGCGGAAGGAGGCCGTCGAGGCCGCGCCCGAGCCGAGGCTTCGCCTTCTTGCCCGCCATGGGCTCGTCGTCAGGCCGCGGCCTCCGGGAGGTCGTCGAGGATCTCCCGGGCAAGGTTCAGATAGCCATAGGACCCGCGGCTCGCCGCGTCGTAGAGGATGACCGGCTTGCCGTGCGACGGCGCTTCCGCCAGCCGGATGTTCCGCGGAATCACCGTGCGGAACACGTGGAAGTGCTTGCGCACCTCGTCGGCCACCTCGTTGGCCAGGTTGTTGCGCGCGTCGAACATGGTGAGCAGCACGCCGCAAATGGTGAGCCCCGGGTTGAGGGACCCGCGTACGCGCTCGACGGTCCCAACGAGCTGGCTGAGCCCCTCGAGGGCGTAGTACTCGCACTGCAGCGGCACCAGCACGAGGTCCGCCGCCGTGAGCGCGTTGATCGTGAGCATGCCGAGGCTCGGCGGACAGTCGATCAAGATGAAGTCGTAGCTCTCGCGGAGCGCCCCGAGCGCCTTCCGCAGCCGCTGCGGACCGTCCTCCGCGTCCAGGAGGTCGCGCTCGATGGCCACGAGGTCCTGCGTCGACGGGACGAGGTCGAGGGCCGGCATCTCCGTGCCCCGGGCCGCCGCGCTCAGCTTCTTTTCGCCGAGAAGGACCTCGTAGCTGCCGAAGCTGACGCTGCGCGGTGCGGTGCCGAGACCCGTCGACGCGTTGCCCTGTGGGTCGAGATCGATGAGCAACACGCGCTGCTCCGCGACCGCGAGGCTGGCCCCGAGGTTGACGGCCGTCGTCGTCTTCCCGACGCCGCCCTTCTGATTTGCGATCGCGACCACCCTGCCCATGGGAGGTCGGGCATACCACCTGGGGGCGACACTCGCCAGCGTCGGCTTGCACCGACGGGGTGCGGATCCCTCGCAATTCACGGGCAATCCACAGCCTCCGGAGTCGCCTGTGGAAAGAATGCCCGCGCCTTTCTTGCCCCGCTCAGAGCGCCTCCATAGGGTGTCGGCGGATGTAGGACAAAGTGGGTGAATGGAAGACATCCGCGGCGTCGTCACCTCTACGAAGGAGCGTGTGATGAAGCGGCTCGGCCCGAAGCACTACCGATCATTGGCGGATTTCACGCGCGAGGAGATCGCGCCCCACATGAAGGCCGGCTGGAGCCTCGACGACCTCTATTCCGACGCGACCTATAACCCCGGTCGCGACAACAGCCTCGACGAGGACGAGCCCAAGGAGCTCGACTTCGATTTCGACTGAGGCTCTCACGGCGCGCGACGTGCCCTGAAGCCAGCGAACGCGACGAGGGCCGGGGAGCTCATCGTCCCCGCACGCAAAGCGATACCGGTCTCGGACCGGTTCGGCGTCCTCCTCCCGGGGACGTGCGCTGACCGAGGCGTCGCCCCGCCATCATCGATCAGTGCGAGCCCGACGGTCGCCCCCGTCGGGCTCTTTTTTAATTCGTCCCGCTCGAGCCCGCGGCGCCGCCGCGCAGAGGCGGCAGAAAAGGGCGCGCGTGCTCTGCGCGCGCCGCGGCGCTATTCGTTGAAGGTCGGGCCGACGTGGCCGTTCGCCATGGCCCACAGCAGGCACAGCGCCAGGCCGAGGGTCACGGCGCACAGGACGATGAGCTTCGGCCCCGTCCACGCGGCGTCGTCGCGCTTGACGTTCGCAGCCGACTCTTCGCTCATCGTGACGTTGTTGTAGTGCTCCGCCATGCCTGCCTCGCAGCCGGCCTTCTAGCGACAGGCCGCGGCTCCGTCAACGGCGGGCGCCCCCGGTACCTCAAGGGGCACCACCGGCGGCGAGGACACCGGTCGTTGCAGGGCGCCGGGATGTCGTAGGCTCCGCCCGTCGATGGAGGCCCCGGCCAAGACCGTCTCGCCCGCCCGGGCCGAGACGAAGAACGACCAGAACCGGCGGCGCCTCCTGGAAGGCTCGCTGGGGCTCGGCGTCTTGCGTTTCGGCGCACCGCTCGTGGTGGGCATGGTCCTTCACACGGCCTTCAACCTCGTCGACCTCTTCATGATCAGCCGGCTGGAGGAGGGCTCCGAGGCCATCGCCGCCATCGGCGTGAGCGACATGTTGGCCGCCGTGGCCACCATCATGGCCAACGGCGTGAGCATGGCGAGCGTCGCGCTCATCAGCCGTCACCTCGGGGGCAGCAACCTGCGAGGCGTTCGCCGCGTGGCCTGGCAGTCCATCTTGCTCGTGGCCGGCATGAGCGTGGCCTTCGGAGCCGTGGGCCTCTTCGGCGCGGGTTGGCTCATCCGGGACGTCATGAGCGTCAAGGGCATCGCGGCGGAGCTCGGCGTCGGCTACCTGCAGATCACCGTCGGCGGCTGCTACTCGATCTTCTTTCTCCTGCAGGTCACGTCGATCCTCCGGGCCCTCGGCCACGCCAAGACCGCGGCGTCGCTGCTCATCGGGGGCAACGCGCTCAACATCTTCCTCAACGTCCTCTTCATCTATGGCCCCGGTGACGCGCCGGAGATCCTGAGCTTCGGGCCGCCCATCGCCGAAGCCCTCGGCATCCCTCGCCTCGGGGTGCTCGGTGCCGCCTGGGCGACGCTCATCGCGCGCACGGGCCCGGTGCTCGTCGGTCTCGCGCTCATCCTCCGGCGCCGGAGCGGCCCGCGCTTTCACCCGGTGTATCTGCGGCCCTTCCGGAAGGAGCTCCGGCAGCTCTGGGAGCTCGGCTGGCCCTCCAGCGCGCAGCTCGTCGTGCGCGTCGTGGCCACGCTCGTCTACATCGCGCTCCTGAACGTGGCCTACACGACGGAGACCGACCAGTCGGCGCTCACGGCCTTCAGCGTCTGCCTTCGCCTCGAGACCATGGTCATCTTCATCGGCATGGGCTGGGGCGCGGCGGCCTCGAGCTTCGTCGGCACGAACCTGGGCGCGCAGAACCCCGGGCGTGCCAAGGCCGCCGGCTGGTACGCGGCGGCCTTCAACGCGCTGATGATGGTGGTGCTCGCGTCGCTCTACCTGCGCAACGCCGAACCCGTCGTCGCTTTCTTCGATGCGGACCCGGTCGTCGTGGAGATCGCCACCGAGTACATCCGCACCGTCGTCTTCACCTACGTGGCCTTCGGCGTGATGATCGTGCTCAGCCAGGCCATGACCGGCGCCGGGGCGACGCTTCAGAGCCTGCTCGTCGACGCGGCGGTGCTCGGCTTCCTCGTCGTCCCTGCGGCCTACGTCATCGTGCAGGTCGCGGAGCTTCCCCGGCACTGGCTTTGGGCCGTCATCGCCGTCGGCAACGTGGCGGGCATGTTGGCCTACGGGGTCTACTACCAGCGCGGCCGCTTCCTCGCGAAGGACCTCTGAGACCGCGCGGCACGCGCGTTGCCGCGGTCCGGCGAACGTTCTACGAACGGGCCATGGGCGTCGAGGTGATGAACGGCCGCATGCTCGCGGCGATGCGCGAGAGCTGTCAGCTCGCGGCGCGGACCCTGGTGATGGTGGGCGAGAATCTCCAGCCCGGCATGACCACGGAGGCGATCAACACGCTGGTGCACGAGTTCATCGTGTCCCACGACGCTTACCCGGCGCCCCTCGACTACAAGGGCTTTCCGAAGAGCGTCTGCACCTCACGCAACGCGGTCGTCTGCCACGGCATCCCGGGCCCGGAGGTGCTCCGTGAAGGCGACATTCTCAACGTCGACGTGACGACCTACTTCCCGACGAAGAAGGGCTTCCACGGCGACACGAGCGTGACCTTCTACGTGGGGGAGCCGAGCGACGAGGCGAAGCATGTCGTCGAGACGGCGCGGCGCTGCCTCGAGCTCGGTATCGCGGAAGTGCGCCACGGCGCGCGCATCGGAGACATCGGCGCCGCCATCGAGGAGTACGCGCACTCCCGCGGCTGCTCCGTGGTGGAGGACTACGTCGGGCACGGCGTGGGGCGCGAGTTCCACATGCAGCCGCAGATCCCCCACTATGGGAAGCGAGGCACGGGCAAGCGCATCCGGGAAGGCATGGTCTTCACCATCGAGCCGATGATCAACCTCGGCGCGAAGGACACGGAGCTCCAGGACGACGAGTGGACCGTGCTCACCGCCGACCGGTCGCTCACGGCGCAGTTCGAGCACTCCATCGCCGTGACCCGCGACGGCTGCGAGGTGCTCACGGCCCGGCCGGAGGTCGTGCGCCACTGCGAAGACGTGCCCTGGGCCGACATCGGGCCGCTCTCCGCGCCGGCGGCCTGGGCCGCGCGCAGCGCCGACGCCGCGAGCTGAGCGGCCTCAGCCGTCCTCCGGGTCCGGCGGCTCGAAGAGCACGATGGACCCGTCCCGAAGCTCGTGCGGCACGGCCTGGAGCCGCTCACCCTTGCAGGGGCCCGCGGTGCAGAGCCCGTCGGCCAATCGGTAGGTCGCGCCGTGGGTCAAACAGATGAGCTGGCGGCGATCCCGGTCCCAGAACTCCCGGCTCCCGGAGTCGAGGGGGATGGGGATGTGCCGGCAGAGGTTCACCCACACGCGGAGCGTGCCTTCGGCGTCCAGGAGCACGAGCGCCTCCCGCGGGAGGCCGTGCGCGTCCAGGCCGAGCGGGACGACGCGCACCTCGCCGGGGACGAGCGTCTCGCGCGCACCGGCGTCGTAGCCCCGGGCCTCAGCCATGGCGCGGCACCTTGGGCGCGCAGTACACGCGCGCGGCGGGGACCTGGTGCAGGGAAGGCTCGGCTCCGCCCTCGAAGAGCGCGCCCGTGAGCGCCCCGCCGTAGACGCAGCCCGTGTCCAGGCCCAGCGCATGCGGGTGCTGCTGGAGCCCGCGCACCGCATCGTGGCCGAACACGACCAGCTCGGGCCCGGCCCAGGCGGCGCCCCAGGGCCGGCCCTCGCCGCGCGTGGTGAGCTGGCCCGCCGCGTCGAGGCTCCGCGCGTTCATGACCAGGTCTGGGTCCTCCACGGCGAGCTCGTCCGGGTCGACGAGCGGGTCGAGGCCGCCGTGCACCACGACCAGGCTGCGGCCCTCGAGCACGTCCTCGTAGCGCCGGAGCACGGGTTGGGCCTCGAGGTAGGCCCAGGCGTCGGCGTCGAGGGACGCGCAGGCGGCGCGGTGGCCGGCTCCGAGCGAGGGCGGCTCCGCGCCCGCCCGCGCGGCCTGCCACCAGGCGAGGCAGCGCGCGTCGTGGTTGCCGCGCACGGCGTCGGCGCCGAGGGTCCGGGCGAGCTGCACCGCGCCCAGCGAATCCGGGCCCTTGGCTACCAGGTCGCCCACGAGCACCAGCCGGTCCTGGCCGGCCTCGAAGGCCACTTCCGCGAGCAAGGCCTCGAGCTCGCGTCGGCAGCCGTGAACGTCGCCCACCACGAGCGTGCGGCGCGGGGTCCGGGAACGCACGGCGCGGAGTATGGGGGCGCGTGGGCCTCGGGGCACGTGCCGGCGCCATCGGCGCGCCGGCCTCAGCCGAGGGCGCGCTCCGTGCGCGCGGCCACGAGCGCCAGCCACGCGCCGCGGAGGGCGCTCCGGAGCGCCAGGCCGAGCTGCTGCACGCCCGGCGGGGCGAGAACGCTGCCCGCCAGCACCAGACGCAGGCCTTTTGCGAGCGCCGCTGCCGGCGCGAGGCGAAGCGCGTCCGCGGCGGCGCCACGGAGCGCGGGGACCAGCGGCACGCCGGCGACGGCCCGGGCGCGCGCCAGGTCATGCCAGCCGGCCACCACCAGCGCCGGCATGGCCGCGAGGCCCCCCGCGGCCAGCGCGCCGAGGTCTTGGGCTCGCGCGTCCGGGCCCGCGAGGGCCGCGTGCGCCACGAGCCCGGCGCCGAGCATCACCGCCAGCGCGGCGCCCGCGGGAAGGGCCAGCACGAGGGACACGGCAAGGGCCGCGGGGCTTCGGCGGAGCGCGCGGCGGGCGCCGGCGCCGGGGCCGAGGCGCGTTCCTTCGGCCCAGAAGGCGAAGAGCGGCGTCGCGAGGAGCCACGCGAGCCCGGCCCCGAGGAGCGCGCCGGTCCCGAGCTCGGCGCCGGCGCGCTCCAGCGCGGGGAGCAGCGCATCGAGCTGGCGCAGGTCGAGGCGGGTCCGGCCGCTCGCCGCCGCCAGCGTGCCCAGCAGGCCGACTCCGTAGGCCGCCGAGAGAGCGACGAGCGCGGCGTGCACGGCCGCCGTCGTGAGCGCGGCGCGAGCGAGACGCGTCACGGGCCCAGGGTCTCCAGCGCCAGCAGCAGCCAGCCGAAGAGAGACGCGGAGCCTCGTGGCGTCTCGGCCCCGATTCGCCGGGCGGCATCGTCACCGGCCTTCGGGTCGAGGAGCCCGTGGCGGTCCGCGTTCGCGTGCACGGCCACGACGTCGCCGGCAACGCGCCGGTCGAGCCGCGCCTCCGAGCCGGGCCAGCGCAGCCGACTCCGGCGGCCGTTCGCGTGGACCAGCGCGAGGGAGGTCGAGAGCGCGAGGCCTCCGGCGCGCCAGCCGCGGAGGCGCGTGTGGTCGCCCTCGCGCACCGGCGGAGACACGGCGTAGGCCGCCAGGGCCCCGCCTTCGAGGGCCGGGCGGAGCACGCGGCGCGGCATCCAAGACCCGTACTCTTCGGCGAAGGCCCGGTAAAAGTCCGCTGGACGTGGGTGAGCGAAGCGATGGCGACGCGCGTAGCGTCCGAGCGTGCGCTGCAGCCGGGCCCGGCCCCAGCGGCGCGCGACGGTCTCCAGCACCACGGCGGTCTGCCCGTACACGCTGCGGCCGTAGTGGCTTCGGGGCCCGCCGGCGAAGGCCGGGGCGCC
>JBCCAW010000662.1:0-3111 GCA_039814655.1 Myxococcota bacterium
GCCGGGACGGCCACGGCGAGCTTGCCTTCGTTGGCCAGGTGAATGGGGTCGAGGCCGAGCACCTCGCAGAAGCCCTTGACCTCCGTGCGAACGGGGAGGGCGTGCTCGTCGACGACGATGCCCACCTCCGAGCCGAGGGCGAGCTCGTTGAGCACCGCGGCGAGTCCACCGCGCGTCACGTCGCGCATGGCGTGCACGTCGACGGCCGAGGCGAGCGCTTCCGTGAGCGTGTGGAGCGCCGCGCAGTCGCTCGGAATGTCCGATTCGAGCTGCAGCTCGCCCCGGGCCACGAGAATCGCCGCGCCGTGGTCGCCGAGGTAGCCGTTGACGAGGATCACGTCCTCTTCCTCGACCTTGCCGCTCGACACGTCGCGGCCTTCGGGGATCACGCCCACGCCCGCGGTGTTGATGAAGCAGCCGTCCGCGGCGCCGCGGGCCACCACCTTGGTGTCGCCGGTCACGATGGATACGCCGGCCTCGTGCGCCGCGTGGCCCATGCTCCGGAGAATGCGCCGAAGCGTGGCGATGGGGAGGCCCTCTTCGAGAATGAGCCCGCAGCTCAAGTAGAGCGGCGTCGCGCCACCCACGGCCAGGTCGTTGACGGTGCCGTTGACGGCCAGCTTGCCGATGTCCGCGCCGGGAAACTCGAGGGGGCTCACCACGTAGCTGTCCGTGGTGAAGGCCAGCCGGTCCCCCAGCGCCGTCAGCGCCTCAAGGGGTAGCCGGGCCTGGTCCTCGCGCGTCTCGAGGAGCGCGTTGTCCCGGCCGAGCTCACGGACGACGAGGTCGTCGATGAGGTCCTGCATGGCCTTGCCGCCCCCGCCGTGGGCGAGCACGACCACGTCGTCGCGCACGCGGCCGGCGCGGCGCCGGTGCTTCTCCATGCGCTCGAAGAGGGGGCTCTTGGCCACGGTTCCGCTGCCTTTCTTCGTCGGCGCGTTCATTCCGCGGCCTCGGGCTGGCCCGAGCGTGCCGGGCCGGGCGTGGCCGCCTTCGCCTCGGGCTTGCTCTTGAGCACCGAGAGCCGGCCGTAGTTGTAGTAGGCCGCGCAGGCGCCTTCGCTCGAGACCATGCAGCTCCCGATGGGCGTCTCCGGTGTGCAGGCGGTGCCGAAGACCTTGCACTCCCAGGGCTTGATCGCGCCCTTGAGCACCTCTCCGCACTGGCAGGCCTTGGGATCGGCCACGCTGAGCTGCGGAACGGCGAACTTCTTCTCGGCGTCGAAGGCCGCATAGGGCTCGCGAAGCTGGAGGCCCGAATGGTTGATGGTCCCGAGGCCGCGCCACTCGAAGTAGCTCCGGAGCTCGAAGACCTCGAGGAGCGCCTGGAGCGCCATGGGGTTGCCCCCGTCGCGCACGACGCGGCCGTATTGGTTTTCGACCTTCGCCTCGCCGGCGGCGATCTGCGTCAGCACCATGTGAATGGCCTGAAGTACGTCGAGGGGCTCGAAGCCGGCCACCACCATGGGCCGCCGGTAATCCCGGGTTACGAACTCGTAGGGCTGCAGACCGATGACCATGGACACGTGGCCGGGCCCGACGAAGCCGTCGATGTTCTCGCCGGCCGAGTCGAGGAGCGCCTTGAGCGTCGGCACGATGGTGATGTGGTTGGAAAAGACGCTGAAGTTGGTCACGCCGAGCGCGGCGGCTTGCTGCACCGTGAGCGCCGTCGAGGGCGTGGTGGTCTCGAAGCCGAGGCCGAAGAAGACGACCTCCTTGTCCGGCTCGGCCTGGGCGATGGCGAGCGCGTCGACGGGCGAGTAGACCGTGCGCACGTCGCAGCCCTCGGCCTTGGCGCCGAGCAGGCTCTTCTTCGAGCCGGGCACGCGCATCGCGTCGCCGTAGGTCGCGAAGACCACGTCCGGGTGCTCGGCGATGGCCACGGCGTCGTCCACGCGGCCCACGGGCAACACGCACACGGGGCATCCCGGGCCGTGCACCAGGTCCACGTTGTCCGGCATCAAGGCCTCGAGGCCGAAGCGGAAGATGGCGTGCGTGTGGCCGCCGCACACCTCCATGAGCTTCACCGGGCGGTCGATCTCCGCGGCCAGCCGCGCGATGCCCTGAAGAAGCTGCTTGCCGACCTTCGGGTCCCGGAACTCGTCGACGAACTTCATCGGGCCACCTCCGGCGCCTGCGCGCTCGTGGGGAGAATCGTGTGCACCAGGTCCCAGAGGGCGTGGTAGGCGAGCAGGTGCGACTCCTGGATGCGGTGCACGCTCGGGGTGGGCACCACGAGGCAGAGTTCCACGTCCTGGCTCGTGAGCATGCGCCCGCCGTCGCCGCCGGCGAAGCCGTAGCGCCGGATGCCCATGCGCCGGGCCTGGGCGTAGGCCGCCATCAGGTTCGCGGAGTTGCCGCTCGTCGAGAAGCCCACGAGCACGTCGCCTTCGCGGCCATGGCTCATGAGCTGGCGCGCGAAGACCTGGTCCCAGCCGACGTCGTTGCCGACGGCGCTCATCATGGGCAGGTCGCCGCCGAGATGAATGCTGGCCAGGGGCTTCCGGCCGACGGTGATGGGGTGGTTGAACTCCACGGCCAGATGCGCGGCGTCGCAGGACGACCCGCCGTTGCCCATGGTCAGCAGCCGTCCGCCGGCGGCGAAGGCGTCGGCCAGCCCGCGCGCCATGGCCACGAGGTTGTTGGCCTCCTGGCTGAAAAAGGCGCGCTTGGTGACGACGCTGTCCTCCATCTTGCGCATGGCGCTCGTGAGGAGCTCCTCGTCACTCGCGGGCGCCTTCGGCGCGAGGCTCGGGTAGAGCAGCTCGAGGGCGAAGCCCTTGTCCACGGCGCCCATCACTCGCCCCCGTCGGGCATGCCCATCATCGGCGCGGCGGCGGCCGCAGGCGCGGCCAAGGCTCCGCCCGCGACGCCGGCGCCCCGGCGGGCTTCGTCGCCAGCGGCGAGCTGCTCCTGGAGCTCCATCACCTCGCCCATCTCCCGGAGGAGCATGAGCGTTCGCTGCGCCTCCTCCTCGTCGATGCGGCTCATGGCGAAGCCCACGTGCACCAGCACCCAGTCGCCGAGGCTCGCGCGCACGGCGTCGGCGTCGGCGGCGACGCAGGCGAGGTTCGTCAGCCGGCGGACGCCGGCGATCTCCACGAGGCCGAGC
>JBCCAW010000005.1:0-35161 GCA_039814655.1 Myxococcota bacterium
AGCGTCGCCGACCCTGGCGCCCACATTGGCACGTCCGACCGCGGCGCCGATCACAGCCGAGTCGCAGACCGTGTCAGTGCCCGCCCGCGGAGCTGCGCGACGAGCGTCTCCGCCCGCATCAGAGAGCAGCCGAGGTCTCGTGCGACGGCGTCTCGGATGACCGTCAAACCCGGCACGTAGCCGCGGGCCTGGCGCGGAGACAACCGCGCCGCGAGACGCCGCGTGAGTGCAGCGAGGTCGACGTGCCTTCGCGGTCGGGTGGCGTAGCGCGTGGCGGAGCGCGTGGCGATCGGCTTCGAGCTTTCGTGGGGTCGGCGGAACTCGCGGGGCTCCGCGGCGGGGTCGAGAATCGAGAGAATCATGCGGTGAAGAGGAGCAAGACGCGTTCCGGGACCGGACGTCGAAACGCCCGGTCCCGGAAGTGGGGCGAAGCGCCCCAGGTGAGGCGTGGCCCGTCGTCAGCACCTGCTCCGCCACGGCCGCCAAACGGCGCTTGGGAGCTACTCGCCGGATCGCGGCGAGGCGGATACCAAACGGTCGCCGCGCCGCAGGATGAGCCGGCGGGAACCCTCGCGGGTGGTGAGCCCGACCTCCGTCAGGTGCACGACGGCCTCCTCGTCCGGCGCATCCATACCCGCGCCGTGCCTACCGTCGCCGTCCGCCTCGGCGTCGCGAAGCTCGAAGCGGGCGACTCCACCAACCAACATGGCTTCGAGGGCCTCCGCGTCGGGAGTGGGCAGCTCCCTCGCGAGCCCACCGAAGAAGACGTCGCGCCCGTGCTCCGGGCTTGGAAAGCGAAAGCGCTTCTGCCCCGGTCGATCGGCGAGTCGGGCGAGGGCTAGCGCATCCTCGGCGGGGTCGCCGGTGGCGACGACCACGCTCGCGAAGCCATCCACATCCAGCGTGTCCTCGAGGTCCGGTGCGATGGGCGACCGCTGCCGCGCGTCGAGGCCCATGGCGCGCGTCTGCGCGATGCGTCCGCCGTCCGCGTCCAGGAGCACGACGCGAAGCTCGGCCCGCCGAAGGGCCGCACCTAGCTCCCGGGCCACGCGGCCGGCGCCGAGGACGAGCACGCCCTCGGGCTGGCTCCGGAGTCCCGCGGCACGCACCAGCGCCGGCCCGGCGAAGGCCGCGACGCTCACGGTCACGGCCACCGTGGCGAAGGTCAGCGGCATCAGGCTGGCGCCGCCGTCGAAGCCCGCCGCCTCGAGCTGCAGCCCGAAGAGTGACGCGACGGCGGCCGCGACGATACCCCGAGGTCCCACGGTGCCTACGACGAAGAGCGCCGGCCACGAAAGGCCCGTGTCCCTCGAACGCCGCGTGCCCCGCAGGCTCACTACGACCGCCACGAAGCGTACGGCGAGCACGCCGACCAGGAAGGCCCCCAGAGCCCGGGCGTCGAAGGCCGAGAAGGCGCCGAGGTCCACGCGCGCGGCGAGGAGGACGAAGAGCATGGACACCAGCAGGACCACGAGATGGCTGGTGAGGTCTCGAAGCTGCTCGAGCGCCGGGGGCCGCTGCGAGCCCACGGCGATGCCGGCGAGGGTGACGGCCAGCAGCCCGGCCTCCGGCTGGGTGCTTTCCGCGAGCACGAAGAGCACGAGCGCCGTGGCCAGCGTGACCGTTCCGCGAAGGAACGCCGGCATCGTTTCGCGGGAGAGCGCGGCGGCGAGGGCGCGTCCGCCGAGCACGCCGAAAACCGCGCCGGCAACGAGGGTCCGGCCGAGTTGCAGCACCACATCGGTCGCGGCCTCGGCAGCGGCGTCGGCCTGAACGGCGCTGAAGACGAGGATGGCGAGCAGTGCCCCGAGCGGGTCGTTGAGCACGCCCTCGAGGCGCAGCAAGCGACCGAGGTCCGCGCGCGGCTTCAGCACACGAAGCAAAGGCTGGATGACCGTTGGGCCCGTGACCACGAGGATGGCGCCGAGCACGAGGGACACGCCGGGGCTGAGCCCGAGCACGCCAAAGGCAAGGCCGGACACCAGGACCCAGGTAGTGAGCAGGCCAAGGCTCACGAGCCTGCCTACTGGCGCGCGCACGTGGCGAAGCTCCTTCCAGGTCGTGTGGAGGCCCCCTTCGAAGAGGACCAGGGCCGTCGCGAAGCGCACGAACGTGAAGAGCCCGTCGCCGAGGAGCGCGTCTGGGTCGAGCCAGCCAAGTCCGGGCCCGGCCGTGAGCCCCGCCGCGAGGAGCAGCACGATGGAAGGCACCCCGAAGCGCCATCCGATCCACTGGGCCGTCGCGCCGGTGGCGATGACGGCCGTGAGCGTTCCGAGGGGGCCGGGGCTCATCGCTCACCCCGTGCCTTTGGGAGCAGCTCGGCCGGACCGGGCGGACGGAACGCGAACGCCCGGCCAAAGCCGGGCGTTCCCAAGATGGAGTTCTTTGCTTCGTTCACGCGCTAGCGCGAACCTGATGGGGGCGGGCGCTCGTGCCCTTCGACGTCGGCCTCGCGTTGAAGCGGTCGGCGGCATCCGAGGACAAGGCCTGGAGCATCCACGACTGCTTCTCGAGGCCGCGAAGCACCTCGATGAGCAAGTCCTCGCTGGCCGGGTCGAGCTGAGAGACGCGCTCGACGCGCTCACGCAGCCGCTCCGTCACGATGGAGATGTTCCGGCTCTGAAGCTCAACGGCCGTGTCGTCGGCGAGGTAGCCCTTGGGAAGCTCGGGCAGCGGCGAGCCACCCATGACGTCCCGGGCCTCTCCCTGCGCTGCGCGGCCAATCGCCGTGATGCGCTCGGCGGTCATGTCACCCCAAGCACGCTGCGCGTCGATGAGCGTATCCAATAGCTCATGCACGCTGTGAAAGCGGGGTCCAACGACGTTCCAATGGAGCTGCTTGCCCTTCAAGGCGAGGTCGATGAGCTCGAAGGCCGTGGACTGGAGATCGGCGGCGACGGCGTCGCGGCTGACATCGGAGAGGTGGGTGCGAATGGGATTAGTCTTGGTCATGCCCCAAGACGCTGCAGGGCCTGTGCCAAGCCTCGCTGCGGGGACGACGTGAGCCCTCTCGTTCCCGAACCTACCGTCGAGCGAGGCGGGCCGACACGGAAGAAAGGCGTATCGTGGCGTTCTGCCCCAGGTCGCCTCAGGCCTCGTCTTCGGCCCAGCGCTCGAGCTTTCGGTAGAGCGTGCGCCGGTCGATGCCCAGCACCCGTGCCGCGCTGGCCTTGTTGCCCCCGGACCCGTCCAGCACCCGGCGCACGTAGCGGCGTTCGAGCTGCTCGAGCGTCGGCATCTCATCCGGCGACGTCGCGTCGAAGAGGCCCCGGCGCTGACGCTCGGTCCGGAGCGTCTTGGGGAGGTCCTCCACGGCGAGCAGGCTCGTCCGCGTGAGGGCTACCGCGCGCTCCATGGCGTTTTGAAGCTCGCGCACGTTCCCGGGCCAATCGTGGTCGAGGAGCCGCTCCGCCGCCGGGTCGCTCAGCCCTTCGATCTCTATCCCGGACTCTCTCGCGTAGCGGTCGATGAAGTGCTGGGCGAGGAGCAGCACGTCCCGTCCACGCGCGCGGAGCGGGGGCAGGGCCACGTTGATGACGTTCACGCGGTAGTAGAGGTCCTCGCGGAAGTTGCCTTCGTCGATCTCCTGCGCGAGGTCCCGGTTGGTCGCGACCACGATGCGCGTATCGAAGCTCACCTCGCGGCTCGCGCCGACGGGCCGCACGCGCTTTTCCTGAAGCGCCCGCAGCAGCTTCGGCTGCATTTCGAGGTCGAGTTCGCCGATCTCGTCGAGGAAGAGCGTGCCGCCGTCGGCCTCGACGAAGAGGCCGTCCCGCGCGCGGCGCGCATCGGTGAACGCGCCGCGAACGTGCCCAAAGAGCTCGCTCTCGAGGAGGTTGGCCGGCATGGCGGCGCAGTTGATGGCGAGAAAGGCCCCGGTGCGCCCGCTGCGCTCGTGGATGGCCCGGGCCACGAGCTCTTTGCCCGTCCCGCTCTCTCCGCTCACGAGTACCGTCGCCTGGCTCTCGGCCGCGCGCGCCACGAGGTCGAAGGTCTCCCGCATGCGCTCGGACCGGCCGATCATCCCGAGCTCGCCCCCGGTGACCGCCACGGCACGCCGGAGCCGGTGCACCTCGCGCGTGAGCTCGCGATGCGCCGCCGCGCGCTCCACGGCCACGGTCAGCCGGTCGAGCTCGAGGGGCTTCATCAGGTAGTCGTAGGCGCCGGAGCGGAGCGCCGCGACGGCCGTTTGGAGCGTCGCGAATCCGGTCATCACGAGCACGGGGACGTCCGGCCGGTGCTCTGCCACGCGCTCCGGAAGCACCAGGCCATCCTCCTCGCCAAGGCGAAGGTCCGTGAGGACCACGTCGAGGGCCTCGGGGCCCGCGATGTCGTCCAGCGCCTGCGACAGCGTCGGCACGTCGCGCACGGCGTGCCCTTCGCGCTCGAGGACCAAACGCGCCATTTCGCGCAGCGGAGCGTCGTCGTCGACGATGAGGACATGGGCCACGGCCCGGGGGATGGAGCGGCAGCGCCCGCGGCGCCAGCCCCACGTGCGGACATGCGACGCGCAAGGTAGTTAAGTGTGTGGCGCAGCCGGACCTCGAAGCGCCCGTCGCCAGCCTGGCCCGGGGCTTTCTCCTGCGCCTCGCGCTCCGGACCGAGGATGACGGGCGCAGGCTTCGCTGGGCCGCCGCGGTTCTGGCGAAGGAGCTGACCCTTCCAGAAGCCGACGCCGACCGACTGCTTCGGGCCTTGGGCGTGCTCGCGGGCAGCTGGGGCCGGAAGCCGGCGCCCACGGTGCAGCTTTGGGTGGAAGAGGGCCGGCTCGCCCTTCGATGGCGGGGCGCCGAGAGCATGGCGGATGCGCTGGCGCCGTTCCTCGATGCACACGAGGGGAGCTCAGCCTCCCTCCCGCTCCGGCCGGTTCCCGATGCGCGGGCCCTCGCGACGCTGCGCATTCGACTTCTTGCCGGGGACCCCGCGCAGGCGGCGGCGGCCCTCCGGGCGCGGACGCGAAAGCTCGCTACGGCCCTCGAGGAGCGGGCGCAGCTGGCCCGGGAGCTCCGGGCGCGGGAGCAGGAGGCGCAGCGCAACGTAGCGTTTCAGGAGGAGCTGATGGGCATCGTGGGCCACGACCTCAAGAGCCCGCTGGGGGCCTTGAAGATGGGGCTTCAGCTGTTGCGTAGGGCGGAGTTGGCCGCGCCCGATCGGGCCGTCGTCGAACGCATGGGGGGCGCGCTCCAAGCGATGGAGCGGCTCGTGGGCGAGCTCCTCGACTTCACGGCCACGCGCCTCGGTGAGAGCCTCGCGCTCCGCCGTGACGAGGCGGACCTGAGCGCGCTCGTGCGGCGAACGGCCGACCGCGTCAGCCTGCACCGACGGCGTCCGATCGCGCTCTCGCTCCCCAAGACGGCGCTGTTGGCGCGCGTGGACGCCGCGCGTCTCGAGCAGGCGCTCGCCAACCTGCTCGAGAATGCCTTCACCCATGGCGAAGGCACCGTCACGGCCTCCCTGGCGCGCGAGGAACGCGTTCTCGTGCTTTCCGTGCACGACGAGGGCGGCCCCATTCCCGCGCAGCGGATCGCTGCGCTCTTCGCGCCCCTCGAGAGCAGCGGAGACGGCGCCCAGCACCTGGGCCTCGGTCTCTACGTGGTCGACCAGGTGGCCAAGGCGCACGGCGGGCGCGTCGACGTACGCTCCCTGGCTGGCGAGGGAACGCGCTTCACCCTGCGTTTGCCGGAGGCCCCGGCGCCGAACCCGGAGGCAACGCCGTGGGGTTGAGGTCGAGCAAGCCCGTGGGTCTCCCGAACGAAGAACGCGGGCGGCCTCGAAGGGCCGCCCGCGTTTCGCGTGCACGAAGAGGAAGCGAAGGGACTCCGGCGGATGCGGCGCTTTCGGCGCGAGCTATCTGTCGATACGCGAAAGCCGAGAACCTCTCGCTTGCCGAGCCGGTCTCCGACGGCCCGCGCGAGCGTCGAGTGGCTCGGCGTCAACGAGATCGACGTCACCGGGCGCTGGCGACCGCGTAGAGCCGTCGCCTCAGCCAGGCGTGCGCGGGGTCGCGGTGGCGGCGCTCGTGCCAGAACTGCGCCGTGTCGAAGCCCGGGAGCGGGAGCGGTACCGGGCGCGTGAGCAGGCCTCGCGTGTCGGCGAGGGACCGAGCGACTCTCCGCGGCAGCGTGGCCACCAGATCGCTCTTCACCACGAGGTGCGCGACGGCGAGAAAGCTGGGCGCGACGAAGGCCACGCGCCGCGCGAGGCCCAGGCGCTCGAGGTGCCGGTCCACGTGCCCTACCGTGCGCTCGCGCTGGCTCGTCAGCGCGTGCCGGAGCGCGCAGTAGCTCTCCAGGGTCCAGGTGTCGTCCGCGGCCGGGTGCCCTTCGCGGAGCACGCACACGAAGTCGTCGGTCAGCAGCTTTTGCGTGCGGAGGCCCCGGTCGCCGATGAAGTCCGGCAGGGTGATCGCCAGGTCGATGAGCCCCTCTTCGAGCAGCTCCGCGGCCTGCCGGCTCTCCGGCCGGAGCACGACGTCGATGCCCGGCGCCTCCCGCTCGAGCGCGGCCAGCAGCTGGGGCATGAGCGCCGCGTGCACGTAGTCCGACGACGAAATCGTCAGCGTGCGCCGGGCCGTGGCCGGGTCGAAGTCCACGCGATGGTCCACGATGGCCGCGGCGTCCGCCACGAGGCGCCGGAGCGGCTCCCCCAGTGCCGACGAGCGCGGCGTCAGCTTCATCCCGTGGCGCGTCCGCACGAGGAGCGGGTCGTCGAGCATTTCCCTTAGCCGCGCGAGGCTCCGGCTCATGGCCGACTGCGTGACGCCGGCGCGCTTGGCCGCCCCGGTCACGCTCCGCTCCTCCACCAAGAAATGCAGCGCTAGCAGCAGGTTGAGGTTGAGCTGCAAGATATGCGCTTCGCTCATTTATGCATTCTATAGATGCATTTCACTGTTGGCCATGGGCTCCTTAGCTTCGCGGATGTCTTCGAGCCACGGCGCCTTTGCCGGGCTGGGAGGCGGCATCCCCATCCAGGAGAACACCTCATGCTCGCCCGTCTCGCTCTTGCTCTCGTCCTCGCCCTGGCCATCGGCTGCGGCGCGGCCCAGCCCAGCTCGTCGGCTCCCGCGCCTCGGGACGTCGCGCTGGACGGTTTCAACGCGCTGCTGGTCGACTTCGACGTCGACGCGGCGCGCACGCTCTTCGCGCCGGATTACATTCAACACAACCCCGCCGTGCCCACGGGTGCCGAGGCTGCGATCTCAGCCATCCCGGCCCTCGCGGAGAGCGGCCTGACCTCGACGGTGCATCGCGTACTCGTGGAGGACGATCTCGTCGTAGTGCACGTGACCTACGACAACGCCGAGTTCTTCGGCGCGGAGACCCTCGTCTCCTTCGACGTGTTCCGCGTCGAGGGCGATCAGGTCGTCGAGCATTGGGACAACCTGCAGGTCCCGCCGGCCACGACCGTGTCCGGCCGCTCGATGACCGACGGGCCGACGGAGGTGACGGACCTGGACCGGACCGAAGCGAACCGCGCCTTCGTGGAGGAGTTCGCCAACGTGGTGCTCCTGGGCGGCGCCTTCGACCGCATCGGCGAGTACATCACCGATGAGCCTGGCGCCTACCTCCAGCACAACCCGAACATCGGCGACGGTCTCGACGGGCTCATCACGGCCTTCACGGCCTTCGCGGAGGCGGGGCAGGCGCTGGTCTACACGCGCATTCACCGCATCGTGGCCGAGGGCAACTTCGTGTTCTCGATGTCCGAAGGCACGCTCGGCGGCGTCCCCACGGCCTACTTCGACCTCTTCCGCCTCGAAGACGGCAAGATCGTCGAGCACTGGGACACGATAGCGACCATTCCCCCGGCCGAGGACTTCGTTCACGACAACGGCAAGTTCTGACTCCGCCGGCTCGGCCCCGGAGCATCGCTCGGGGCCGAGCCGCCTCGGCGCGCTAGCCGCGAAGCGCGGCCAGTGCGGCTTCCGCGCAGGCTACGTCGTCGGCTTCGCTTCCGCCGGAGATACCGACGCCGCCCACGTGGTGCCCGTCCGCGTCGATGGGGAGGCCCCCGCCGAAGGCCACCAGCCGAGGCCGGGCGAGGATGCCGTCGCGGAGCGCCGGCGGCTCGGCGACGGCCGCGTAGAGCTCCGGCGTCGCGCAGCGAAAGCTCGCCGCCGTGTAAGCCTTGTCGATGGCGATGTCGATGGAGTGAAGCGGTGCGCCCGGCTCGCGCAGGAAGGCGAGCAGCTGCCCGCCGGCGTCGACCACGGCGGCGTTCACGGAGCATCCGCGCTCGCGCCCTTTGGCCACCGCCGCCGCCACCATGCGGTGCGCCGCGTCGCCCTCGAGCGTGCGGGAAACGCGCGTCGCGCTCACGCGTCCTTGCCGAGGAGCGCGGCCTCGGCGCGGGCCAGGCTGCCCTCCACGTCGGCCAGGTCGAAGAAGACCGTCGGCATACCGAGGGCCTCTGCGCCCTCGATGTTGCGCGGCTGGTCGTCGACGAAGAGCACCTCTTCTGCCGGAAGGCCCAGGCCCTCGAGCGCGGCCTGGTAGCTCCGCGGGTCCGGCTTCAGCACGCCGGTGATCGACGCATCGACGTAGGTCGCCATGGCGCCGAAGAAGCCCGTGAACTTCCCCTTGAACTCCGGACCGTGGAAGGCCTCGAGGTCGTTGGTGAGGATGCCCGTCTTCAAGCCCACGGCGCGGGCCTTTTCGGCGAGCGCCACGGTCCCGGGGCGGAGGATCTCGTCCTCGGTCCCGTCGTAGCAGATCTCGAAATAGTCGCGGAGGCTGAGCTCGCGCCCCGCCGCCTGGCCCACGTCCCGGGCCCGCTGGTGCCAGTACTCGCGCTCCGTGAGCTCGCCCGCGAGCATGGCCCGGTAGAGCGCGTCCGTGCTCACGTCGAAGGGGCCCCGCCAGGAGAAGGTCCCCGCCGGGAGGCCGAGGTGACGCTCGGTCAAATGGTGCAGCTCGACGGGGCTGAAGAGACACACCCCGCCAAAGTCGAGGAGCAGCGCGCGGAAGGCGCTCACAGCTGCATCACCACGGCCTTCGGCTCCGTGAAGAACTCCTTCGAATACTGCCCGCCCTCGCGGCCGAGGCCCGAGTCGCCCACGCCGCCGAAGGGCGCGCGCAGGTCGCGCACGAAGAAGCAGTTCACCCATACCGTGCCGGCCCGGAGCCGCGCGCTCACGCGATGGGCGCGCGAGAGGTTCTCCGTGAAGAGCATGGCGTTCAGCCCGTAAGGCGAGGCGTTGGCCTTCGCGACGACCTCGTCCTCGCCGTCGAAGGCGCTGATGGTCACCACGGGACCGAAGACCTCTTCGCGGCAGATGCGCGCGTCTTCCGGCGCGTGAGCGATCACCGTCGGCCGCACCTGCCAGCGCCCGTCGACCACGCCGCCGGTGAGCAGCTCGCCGCCGGGCTCGTGGAGGAAGGCGGCGACCTTCTCGAAATGCGCCTGGGACGCCAGCGGCCCGATCTGCGTGTCCGCGTTCATCGGGTCGCCCACCACCAGTGCGTCGGCGCTCGCCACGAAGCGCTCGACGAACTCGTCGAAGATGGGCCGCTCCACGTAGAGCCGGCTTCCGGCTAGGCAGATCTGCCCCGCGTTGGTGAAGATGGCCTTGTTCGACCAGGCCACGGCGTTGTCGAGGTCCGCGTCGGCGAAGACCACGTTCGCGCCCTTGCCTCCGAGCTCGAAGCTCACGGGCAAGAGGCGCTTGGCCGCCGTGGCGCCGATGCGCCGTCCCGTGGCCGACTCGCCGGTGAACGTGATGCGGTCGATGTGCGGCGACGCCGTGAGAAAGGCGCCGGCGCTCTCCGGCCCAAAACCCTGGACCACGTTGAAGACGCCCGGCGGAAAGCCCGCCTCCGCCGTGAGCTTGCCGAGCAGCGTCGCGCTCGTGGGCGTGTCCTCGGCGGGCTTGAGCACCACGGTGTTTCCCCAGGCGAGCGCCGGCGCCACCTTCCAGGTCTCGAGCATGAGCGGGAAGTTCCAGGGCGCGATGCTCGCGACCACGCCGGCGGGCTCGTAGCGCGTATAGGCGTGGTGGCCGGCGCCCATGGGGAAGCGCTCCGCCGCGCTCATACGCGCGTGGTCGGCGAAGAAGCGGAAGTTCTGCGCCGAGCGCGGCACGTCCTTCTTTTTCGCCGCCGCGAGCGGCTTGCCCATGTCCCGGCTGTCGGCGCGGGCGAGCTCCTCGAGGTTCGCCTCGATTAAATCGGCCAGGCGATGAAGCAGCGCGCCGCGCTCGTCGAAGCTCAGCTGCGGCCAGGGCCCTTCGTCGAAGGCCTTCCGCGCCGCGGCGACCGCATCGGCGACGTCCGCCTCACGGCCGTGGGCCACCGTGTCTTCGGCCTGCTGCGTCCAGGGGTTGATGGTCTCGAAGGTCTCGCCGCCCCGCGAGGCCCGCTCTTCGCCGTTGATGAAGTGTCCGATCATGACTCCGCTCCTTCGGCCTCGCGGGCGACGCGCACGCGCACGGCGCCCAGCTCCGGGTAGCTCGCGGACACGTGCGTGCCCGGCTCGAGAAAGACCGCGCCCGTGAGCCCGCCGGCGAGAACCACGAAGCCCTCCTCGAGGGCCCGGGGAAGCGGCCCGCCCTCGGGCCGGCGCGCGAGGTGCCGGACCAGCATCGCTACGGCCTCGGCGGGGTTGCCCATGCTCGCGGCGCCCGTGGCCGTGGCCTCGATCTCGCCGTTCCGCTCGAAGACGCAGCCGAGCAAGCACAGGTCCCGGGATTCCGGCGCGATGCGGCTCGTGCCCAGCGTGAAGCGCGCGGCAGAGGTGTTGTCCGCGACCACGTCGGGCAGCGTGAAGCGGAAGTTCTCGTAGCGGCTGTCGATGATCTCGATGCCGCCGCCGACGGCCTCCGTGGCCCGGAGCACCTCCTGCGCCGTCACCCGCGCGCCCGCGAGGCGCTCACCCACGTAGAAGACGAGCTCCGGCTCGGCGCGCGGGTGGATGAGCGACGTGCGCGCGAAGGGCTCTTCGTTCGGGAGCAACATGACGTCCGTGAGCCAGCCGTAGACGGGCTCTTCGACGTTCATCTGCTTCTGCTTGGCCCGGCTCGTGAGCCCGAGCTTTGCGCCGATGAGGCGCTCGCCGCGCTCGAGGCGCTTCTCGAGGAGCCGGTCCTGGATCGCGTAGGCGTCGGCGTAGCTCAGCGCCTGCTCGTCGGTGATGGGCGAGACGGCGCGCCGCTCGTCGGCGGCGGCCAGCAGATAGCTGGCCCAGCGTTCGATCTGGGCTTCGTCGAGAGTGGGGTTACTCATTCCGCCGCCGGTACTCATTCCGCCGCCAGTACTCATTCCGCCGCCAGTACTCATTCCGCCGCCTCTCGCGCAATCTCCACGGCGATGTCGATGATCTGATCTTCCTGCCCGCCGATGAGCTTTCGCTCGCCGCAGCGCCGGAGGATTTCGGCGCCGGATACGCCGTAGCGCTCCGCCGCCCGGTAGGCGTGCTTCAAGAAGCTCGAGTACACGCCCGCGTAGCCCATCACGAGGCTCATGCGATCGAGAAGGCACTCGCCGTCCATCACGGGCCGGACCACGTCTTCCGCCGCGTCGAACATGCCGAAGACGTCGAGGCCCGTGCGAATGCCCAGGCGGTCGCAGACCGCGGCGATGGCCTCGCAGGCCGTGTTGCCGCTGCCGGCGCCGAAGCGTCGCGTGGAGCCGTCCACCTGCACCGCGCCGGCGCGAATGGCCAGCAGCGTGTTTGCGAGCGAGAGCGAGAGGTTCTCGTGACCGTGAAAGCCGACCTGCGCGTCCGTGCCGAGCGCATCCACCACGGCTTCGACGCGCCGGGTGACGTCCTCGAGGATCATCGCGCCCGCCGAGTCGACCACGTACACGCACTGGCAGCCCGCGTCGGCCATGATGCGCGCCTGCTCCCGCAGCACCTCGGGCGTCACGGTGTGCGCCATCATCAAAAAGCCTGCGGTCTCGAGGCAGATCTTCCGCGCGTGCTGAAAATGCTGAATCGAGATGTCCGCTTCCGTGCAGTGCGTCGCGACGCGCACGATGGAGGCGCCGAGGTCTTTCAGCGCGTCGATGTCGTCGACGGTGCCGATGCCCGGGAGCATCAAGGACGCGATCTTCGCCCGCGTCGCGCTCTCGACCGCGGCCTTGATGAGCAGCCGCTCGTCGGTCTTCGAAAAGCCGTAGTTGAAGGAGCTGCCGCCGAGGCCGTCGCCGTGGCTCACCTCGATCACTGGCATGCCCGCGGCGTCGAGGGCCGTGACGATGCTCCGCACGTGCTCTTCGGTGAACTGGTGGCGCTTGGCGTGACTCCCGTCGCGGAGCGAGGTGTCCGTGACGCGTACGTCGAGGTCGTCTGAGTAGGTGCAAGAACCGGCCATCAGTGCGCCTCCTCCATCAGCGTCTTCGCGAGCTCTTCGCCAACCTTGGTCGCGGCGGCGGTCATGATGTCGAGGTTGCCGGCGTAGGGCGGCAGGTAGTCGCCGGCGCCTTCGACCTCCACGAAGATGGCCACGCGACCGGGGTCGAACTGGGGCTCGGCGGTAAGCCGGTAGCCCGGCACGTAGCCGCGCACGGCCTCGGCCATCTCGGCGATGGACCGCGCGATGGCCTCCGTCTCCACCTGGTCGGGGAGCGCGCAGTAGATCGTGTCGCGCATGATGAGCGGCGGGTCCGCGGGATTCAGGACGATGATGGCTTTGCCCTTCTTCGCGCCGCCGAGGACCTCGACGCCGCTGGCGGTGGTGCGCGTGAACTCGTCGATGTTGGCCCGCGTCCCCGGCCCCGCCGAGCGACTCGACACCGTGGCCACGATCTCCGCGTACTCCACGTCCACGACGCGGCTCACGGCGTGCACCATGGGAATGGTCGCCTGCCCGCCGCAGGTGATCATGTTCACGTTCGGCGCGTCGAGGTGCGCTCTGAGGTTCACCGGCGGGATGACGTAGGGCCCGAGCGCCGCCGGCGTCAGATCGATGGCGCGAATGCCCGCCTCCCGGTACCGGTCGGCGTAGCGCGCGTGCACCTTGGCGCTCGTCGCCTCGAAAAGAATCTGCGGCGGCGCCACGTCGCCGCGGAGCAGCACGCCGACGCCCTCGTGCGTCGTCTGGATGCCCCGGTCCCGGGCGCGCCGGAGCCCGTCGCTCTCCGCATCGATGCCGACCATCCACTGGAGGTCGATGACCTCCGAGCGGAGCACCTTGTACATCAGGTCCGTGCCGATGTTGCCGGAGCCGACGATGGCTGCGCTGACGGCTTTTGGCCTCGATCCCGCCGTACTGGTTCCCATCAGGTCTTCCTCGCTTCTCGGAGAGGCTCAGGTGAAGGACACGCCCACGCGGCCGAGTACGTCGAACTCGGCCTCGATGGTGTCGCCGGGAAACACGGTGATGGCGCGGGCGCAGGCCCCGGGGAGCACCACGTGACCGGCCTCGAGGGTCACGCCGAAGCCGTGCACTTTGTTCGCGAGCCAGGCCACGGCCTTGGCCGGGTTGCCGAGCACGGCGCCGGCCGCCCCGGTCTCCACGATCTCGCCGTTGCGGCGCAGCACCGCGCCCAGCGTACGGAGGTCCAGGCCCGTCACCGCCGTCGCCCGGCCTCCCAAGATCACCCGCGCGGAGCTCGCGTTGTCGGCGATGGTGTCCGGGAGCTGGATCTTCCAGTCCCGGATGCGGCTGTCGACGAGCTCGAGGCTCGGGCACACGTAGGCCGTGGCCCGGAGCACGTCGGCCACGGAGCAGTCCGGGCCGCGCAGCGGCTCCCCGAGCACGAAGGCGACCTCCATCTCGATGCGCGGAAAGCAAAAGTCCGCGGCGGGGATGGCGTCGTCCTCGAAGACGAACATCTCGCCGAGGAGGTGGCCGTAGTCCGGCTCGTTCACGTCGAACATGCGCTGCATGGCCTTCGACGAGAGCCCCACCTTATGGCCGCGCACCGTCGCGCCGGCGGCGACGCGCTGGCGAATGTTCGCGAGCTGGATCTCGTAGGCGTCGACGACGTCCAGGCCCGGGAAGCTCTCCGTGAGCGGGGCGATGGGTGCGCGCTCGCCTTCGGCGGTCGCGAGCTGGCTGGCGGCTTCGCGCCGCGCCTCTGGTCCGATCATGACGTCCTCTCCCTTCCGGCGAGTACGCCGCGAACGCTCAGCCGAGGTGGCCGATGCCGCGGCTGATCTTCGCCGCCGCCCCTGCCACCGCCGCGATGATGGACTCCAGCCGGTCGGGTTCGAAGCGGGCCGAGGGCCCGGCGCAGCTCAGCGCCCCGGCCACGTCGCCGTGGTGGTCGAAGATCGGGGCCCCCACGCTGGTCAAACCCACCTCGGACTCGCCCGTCGAGACCGCGTAGCCCCGGGCCCGAATCTCGGCGAGCGCCGCCTCGAGAGCGCGCCGGCTCTTCAGCGTGTCCGGCGTGAGCGCCTTCATCCCAGCCTCCATGACCGTGCCGAGGGCTTCCGGCGGGCTGAAGGCGAGAATGACCTTGCCCGTGCTCGTCGAATGCGCCGGCATGCGGTAGCCCACGCGTCGGAAGAGCCGGAGCGTGGCCTGCGACTCGAAGCGGTCGATGTAGACGACTTCGGCGCCGTCGAGGATGGCCAGGTGCACGGTCTCGTTGGTCTCGTTCCGGAGCGCCTCGAGCACCGGGTGCGCCACCTCGCGGAGCTCGAGGCCGCTCACGAGCCGTGAGCCCAGCTCCCAGAGCGCGAAGCCGAGGCCATAGCGCCCGTCCGGCGCCTGCTGCACGAAGCCCTCGGCCTGCAGCGTCGCCAGCAGCCGGTGCGTCGTGCTCTTCGCGACGTCGAGGCGCCGGGACAGCTCGCTCACGCCGAGGAGAGGCTCCTCCGGCGTGAACTCCTTCAGCATGCGGAGCGCATTGCGAACGGAGCTCAGGGTCCCGTTGACCATGCCCGAGGTATACGCCCCAGGCAGCGGATACCGAAGCCGGAGCCGGCGCCGGCATTCAGCGCCTGGCCCCGGTGGGCGACCTCGCGTGGGCCATGACTCCCGTGTGCACGGCACGAGCCTAGCCGACACGCGTTCCCTTGACGAGAACATTGTTCTTTTATATGGAACGTGTAGCCAGGCGCCATCTGCGGACAGCCCGCGGCACGCGACGCGCCGTGGAGGAGACGAGATGGGCATCTACCGACTGGGCTTCACGGAGGTGAAAACCCCCGACCTCGAGCTCTGCGCCGCGTACTACACGGAGGTGCTCGGGCTTCGGGAGGTCGACCGCGTGGGCGACTGCATCTACCTGAAGTGCTGGGACGAGCATGACCATCACTCGCTCGTGCTCCGCTACGCGCCGCGCTACGGCATCGAGCAGGCGGGCTGGAAGGTCGAGTCCCTGGACGACCTCGAGCACTTCGAGACCAAGGCCGAGCGCTGGGGCTGCCACGTGGAGCGGCTGGCGGAGGGCGACCTGCACGCCACGGGCCCGGGTATCCGCTTCGAAACCCCCTCGGGGCACACCATGGTGCTCTATTACAAGATGAAGCAGGTCGGGAACGGGCTTCCAAAGACGAACCCGCCGCCGATGCCCCTCGATCTCAATGGCATCGCGCCCAAGTGCCTCGACCACTGTCTCCTCACGACCGAGAATATCGGAGAGGCCGCGCGCTTCATGAAAGAGGTGCTCGGCTTTCGCCTGACCGAGCAGGTCGTGTCGAACGAAGGGCACCAGCTCGCAGCGTTTCTCGAACGAACGTGCACGACGCACGACGTGGCCTTCGTCAAGGGCTCCAACGGCGGCCTGCACCACGTCTCCTTCTGGCTCGACGACATGACCGACGTCTACAAGGCGGCGGATATCCTGCGATTGAACGGCGTCGATATCGAGATCGGACCGACGCGTCATGGAATCAGCCGCGGACACACGATTTACTTCTTTGATCCCGTGGGCAATCGCAACGAGGTTTTCACCGGTGGCTACTGGGTCGACCCGGTGCAGTGGGAGCCCATTACCTGGACCGAGGATCAGATCGGAAAGGCCATCTTCTACTTCGAAGGCCGGCTGATTCGGTCGTTCCACGAGGTCCACTCGTGAGCGCTCCCACCACGCGCGATGACGCGCCGGCCTACCTCCAGCGCTACCTGGCCAAGAAGGCCGCGCGCGAAGGGGCCGGGGTGCCGCGCCCGGCCTTCACGGACAAGGGGCTGCCTCCCTACATGGACCGGGCCACGGCGGCGGCGCGCGCCCGGGCCGAGGCCGATCGCGGCGCCCCGGACGCACCGCCCGGAGGCGTGAGCCTGGCCTACGCGATGGAGACGGTGGCGCCGCGCGAGCTCGAGCCCCCGCCCTTCCTGAAGGAGCGTGACGCGGGGAGCGTCGACGTACGCCTCATTCGGCACGGGCAGACCCAGGGCTACGCGACGAACGCGGGGCTCAGCGCCCTCGGGCGCTGGCAGGCGCACCGCAAGGGGCAGAACCTGGCCCGGGGCATCAAGGCCGGCATGCGCGTTCGCTTTCCCCACGCGCCCACGGCCCGCGCCGAGGAGACCGCGCACGCGCTCCGCGAGGGGCTTCGCCAGGGCATGGCGCGCTTCGGCCTCGGAGACGGCGTGACCGTCGAAGAGCCGCGCCCGAACGATTGGTTCAAGAATTTCCAGGTGTGGTGCGAAGGCGTCGAGCAAGACGTGACCGACGCCTTCATGGAGTACGCCACGAAGCTCGAGGACTACGAGCGGCACCAGGGCGGCGACCGACCGGGGTGGATGGTCGAGATGACGCGCTTCTGGTCCATCCAGCGCGCCGGCGGCGACCCGATCACGCACTGGATTCGCATGCCCATGATGTACTTCGAGCCGCCGGCGAGCTGCGTGCGCCGCTTCTGGCAGGGCATCCTCGAGGAGGTGGCCGGCGCCGAAGGGCCGACGCGTGTACTGGTGGCGACGCACTCCGGGCCCATCCGGGCCGTGGCCACGAGCGCCCTCGGCCATGACCCCGGAGAACCGACGAACACGGAGGACGTGCGCTGCCGGGTCTTCGCGGACCGGGAACACGCCGTCGTGACCTTCCGGGGCCGGGGGCTCGAGATCCCCGTGCCGGCCACGGTCTGGCCGAGCTGGTGCGTGGCGCCCGAGGCGGCGCAATGATTGACGTTCGGGTCTTCTGGAACTTCCGGAGCCCCTACTGCTACCTGGCGTCGAAGAAGCTCTGGGTCATCGAAGACGACTTCGACGCGCGGATCTCGTTTCGGATCCTCGGCGGCTGGAACGGACGCTCGGCGCCGGAGCGGGCGAAGAAGAAGCTCCCAATCAGCCGGCAGGACGTGAAGCGCTGGACCAAGCGATTGGGCATCCCCTTCGTGCCGCCGCCGAAGACCACGGACCCGACACCGGCAGCGCGCGCGTCCTTCGTGGCGGCGGAGGCCGGCAAACTGCGCGCCTATGTGGTCGCCGTGATGGCCAAGGAGTGGTCCGAAGGGCGCGATATCGGGCAGCCGGATGCGCTCCGGGAGGTCGCCGAGAGCATCGGCCTCGACGCCGGGGCGGTGCTGGCCGCCATGGGCGACGCGAGCCTCGACGCGCGCCTCGAGGCGAACGCAGCCGAGGCCGCGGAGCTCGGACTCTTCGGGGTGCCGACCTTCGTCATCGGCGACCAGATCTTTTGGGGCCAGGACCGCTTGGAGTTCGTCACCGAGCACCTCGAGGAGCTCGGCGCGAGAAAGCCATGATCGAGCTCTTCGACAAACCCGAATGCCCCTTCTGCTACCGCGTGCGGCTCTGCCTCGGCGCGCTCGAGCTCGCCTACGAGCGCACCGCCTACGACACGCCGGAGGCCGAGCTGCGCTGGCGCGCGCTCACCACGGCCAACACGGTCCCCGTCTTCGTCTGCGATGACCTCGTGCTGACGGACTCCGCGGTGATTCTCGAATACCTCGCGGACCGTTTTGGCGGCGTGCTCGAGGGTGACGCGCGGCAGCGGGCGCAGATTCGGGAGATGCTCCAGCGCGCCGACAACCCGGTGGGGCGCGCCGTGCGCGAGGTGGTCTTCGAGAAGCGCGCGGGCCCACCGGAGGGCTGGGACCGGGATCGCATCGCCCGGGCGGAGGAGGCCTGGCGGACCTGCCTCCCGAAGATCGAGGCCCAGGTGCACGGGAACTTCCTCGCAGGAGACCGATTCTCCGTGGCGGACGCGGCCATGGCGGGGCGCTTCGGCCTGGCCTTCGCCTACGGCCTGGAGCTCCCGCCCGGTCTCCCGCGGCTCGCCGCGTGGTGGGCCGCCCGGACCGCGGAGCCCTTCTTCTACGAGGCGAGCCCACCGAAGGTGCGCGCGTTCCTCGATGAGGCCACGACGCGATAGCGCCGCGCTAACGATGGCACCGCGCTAGCGATACGGCCGCGCCGGCCTACTCCGCCGCCACCGGGTGCTCGCCGCGGGCGATGGCCGCGTCGAGGTGGAGCTTCTCGAGCTGGCCCTTGATGGGGCTGTAGCGGGCGGAGCCGCGGTTCAGCCACTGCACGCAAAACTCGACACCTGCGCCGAACTTCGAGCGCTCGAGGGGCAGCTCGATGGATTCGTGGGGCTCGCGTACGACGGCCACCGGGTCCCGCCCGTCCTTCACCGCGGCGACGCAGTCCCGAGCCATCTTGCGAAGCTGAATGACGCCGATGTCGCCTTCGCCCAGGAACTCCTTCGTCCGGTCGGCGATGGGGCCCTGGGAGACCCAGGCCATGATGTCCTGGCCCTCGATGTAGTCGGTGATGTGTTCGCCTTCGTCGTCGATGAAGGGGATGGGGTAGTCGACGCAGGTCGTCTCGTGGCTGAGGTCGACGTCCTTCGGCGCATGCACCGAGTAAAAGGCGACCCAGGTGTGCGCGTCGTCGATGGGGACGCGAAGCTGCATCTGGTAGATGCCGTTGCCACCGACCCACATCATGTAGGGCCAGACGAGCGGGTGCCCGATCTTCCAGTCGTCGCTCTCCTCGGTCTGCCCCTCGAGGATCCGCCGCTTGATGATGCCGTGGTCGAAGACGTCGAAGCCGATGCGCTCGTGCTTCTTCAAGAAGGAGCTGGGCGCCTTGAAGCCCTGGTCCTCGCCCATGTACTCGAAGTAGCGGCCGTGGAGCGCCTCCACGTGGTAGGGGTCGACGCTGTTCTCCATGATCTGGAGCCAGTTGCAGGGCACGACGCAGTGCCCGATGTCGCGGATTCCCGGCTTGATCCACGCCTCGTAGCGCGGCAGCTCCGGCGCCTCGCCCTGGCCCACGTAGGCGAAGACGAGACCGCCGAGGGCCTGGGCCTCCCCCATCTTCGCGCACATCTTCCGCCGGTAGGGGCTCTCCGGCGGGAAGTTCGGCATGTCCGTGCACTTGCCCGTCAGGTCGAACTTGTAGCCGTGATAGCTGCAGCGGATCCCGTCCTCCTCGACCATGCCGTAGGCCAGGGACGCACCGCGGTGCGGGCAGCGCTCGGCCACGATGCCGTACTCGCCGTTGCGCTGGCGGTAGACGACGAAGTCTTCGCCGAGGAGGCGAACGCGCTTGGTTCGCTTCTCCTCCAGCTCGCGTACCATGGCCACGGGGTACCAGTAGTGTCGGAGCACCTCGCCCATGGGGGTGCCGGGACCGACGCGGGTGAGCTCGTCGTTGGTCTCCTCGGTCAGCATCTCGCCTCCTCCTCGGCGGGTCGAACCCTCGCCAGCACAGGATAACAGACTAGCACGCCGTTCCTTTCTGGGAAACAGCGTTCCACTCAAAGGAACGCGCGGGCCGTTTCCGGGTGTGGAGACACACGAGCGGCTCATAAATGAGCCGGGTGGGATAGCTACCTCCAATGCTCCGCTGGTAGGCTCCGCTTCCCGTCGTTTTGCTCGCACCGAGAGAGGCCCGATGACACTGGCTGACGAGATCAATCGCTTCAAGTCTCAGGTTCCGTCCTTCGTTTCCACGGACATAGTCAACATTGCTTCCGGGCTTTCCATCGGCGGCGGCAGCATCGATCCCGACTTCGATGCGACCGTCGCCTCGGCGTCCTACGCCGAAGTAGTCAAGTCGAACGCCCGGGCGTTGGAGCTCTTGGGCATGGGCGCGGATACGACCGAGGACATCCTCATCACCACGCAGAACGCCTACATTCTGATCCGGCTGCTCGGAAAGGAATACTACCACGGCGTCGCCATCGCCCGTGATGGCAACCTCGGCCTGGCCCGGGTCATCATGCGCAAGTTCGAGCCGGCTTTCCTGAGCGCGCTGCGCCGACTGACCTCGTAGTTCTCGGCCAGTCATGCACCTCGACTGTCACACCAAACGGAGTGAGTCGGGACCGTCTCTGCTGGATGTGCTGCAGCTCTTCCACTTTTCGGCAGGCGCGTACCAGCTCGAAGTCGCCTCGGACGCTCGAAGCGGCCGCATCTTCATGGTCGACGGTGACGTCCACGACGCCAGCTTCGACAAGACCGTGGGCGAGGCGGCGCTGGGCGAGATGCTCGCCGCCGACGAGCTGATCGTGCGCGCCGCGCCGACGCTTCGCAGACCCGGCCGGCGGAGCATCGAGCGTTCCTTTCAGGAGGTCGTGCTCGATCTCCTGCGCCACCAGGACGAGGCGCAGCGGGAGGAGGCCTCCCCGGAGCTCGCGCTCCCGGGCCGAAGGGTGTGGATTCCCGAGCGTCGATTGCTCGAGTGGCAGCGGACGAAGGACGGCGTCCACCACGTCGCGCTCATCGAGCGTGTGGGCTTCCGCATCCTGGCCTGTGACGACCGCAAGGCCTGGTCCGGGCTCACGGACACGCCCTTCTTCCGGGCGCTCCTCGCGGCCTTCTTCGTGGGCTCCGCCGGCGAAGCGGTGGGCCAAGACTCCGAGCCCATCGAAGCGCACTCCATGGCGACGGTGAAGCAGCGGCACTACTTCGTGCACGGCGTCGGCGAGGACAGCGTGCTGGCGGCCTTCGTGCTCGACGCGGACCGCATCAACCTCGGCCTCGCGCTCACGCACGCGACGGCTCTGCGCCGCTGGGTCGACGACCTGCCGCCGCAGAGCGTGCCGCCACCGGCCAGCCTGCCGCCCCGCGGCTCGCGGGCACCGCGGGCGCCGGGCGTGCCTTCGGGCATCTTCGCGCGCGTCGCGGGCGAGACGCGCGCCGCCGAGAGCGAATCCTAGCCGTCCCCGAGCCCGGCGAGCGCTCCACCTGACAGGTCGCGTTTTGCGGACCATCACGTAGCGGCGATGGCGAAGCTCTACTTCCGCTATGGGACCATGGACAGCGCGAAGACGCTCAACCTGCTCGCCGTAGCGCACAACTACCGGAAGCAGGGAAAGCGCGTACTGCTGCTCAAGCCGACCCTCGACGACCGCTTCGGGGCCGGCGCCATTCGCTCGCGCTCCGGCCTCGAGGCGCCGGCGGACCTGCTGGTCGGCGCGGCTTCCCTCGACCTCGCGCGCTTCGAAGGCCTCGACGCCGCGCTCGTGGACGAGGCGCAGTTTCTCTTACCCGCGCACGTCGAGGCGCTCCGCGACGTGACGCGAAGCCACGACGTGCCCGTGCTCTGCTACGGCCTGCGCACGGACTTCCAAGGGCGCCTCTTTCCCGGTAGCCAGCGGCTCCTCGAGCTCGCCGACACCATCGAAGAGGTCAAGGTCACCTGCCAGTTCTGCAAGAAGAAGGCGATCCTCAACCTCCGCACGGACGCTGAAGGGGAGGCCATCGCCGAGGGCCCCCAGGTCGAGCTCGGGGCCGATGGGCGCTACGTGCCGGCCTGCTACGGCTGCTACCGCGAGCGGGTCCTGCGCGCGCGACGCGCGGCGGGCCTACGGGACCTCTGGGACTGAACCCCGGCGCCGTGCTGCGGCTACTTTCGCCGTCGCGCGCGTGCGGCGTCGCCCAAAAGGCGAAAGGCGAAGGGCAGGTCGTGCACCAGGTAGCGTTCGGCGAGGCGCTTCGGCTCCTGGGAGAGGCGATGCACCCACTCGAGGCCCAGCTGCTGCATCCACCCCGGCGCCTGCGCCACGTCGCCGGCCAAATAGCTGAAGCTGATGCCGACGCCGAGCCACCAGGCCTCCGGGAGTTCCGCGCGGAGCTCCCGGATCAGCCGCTCCTGCTTCGGAAATCCAAGCGCGACGAAGACCACGTCCGCGCCGCTCGCGCGCAGCTGCGCTCGCATCGCCTCCATCGCCGCGGCGTCCTTCTCGAAGCCGAAGGCCGGGCAGTGCGTTCCGCGCACGTCGAGGCGCGGGTTGCGCTGCCGGAGCACCTCCGCCGCCGCCTCCGCGGCCCCCTCACTCCCGCCGAGAAGAAAGACCGAGCGGCCTTCGCGCGCGCAGCCGCGGCTCAAGCTCCCGACCAGGTGAGAGCCGGCCACGCGCTCGGGAACGGGCGTGCCCTGCAGCCAGCTCGCCCACACCAGCGGCATGCCATCGGGCACCAGGAGATCGGCCTCGCGGAGCATTCCCGCGACCTCCTTCGAGCTCGCGGCCTGCCGGAGAATGTCGAGGTTGGGCGTGATGACCCAGCCGCCACGCCTCTCCGCGAGCTCGGCCAAAATCGCCGCGACGCAGCGGGTCTCCGTGGCCGCCGCGAAGCGAAAGCCCTGCAGCGTGATCGCAGGCAGGTCGAGGCCTGCGCCGCCGGTTTTTTGGGGCGCCTCTCGTGTCCCGCGGTTTCGTTCCATCATTGCGCGCTCCGAGCTTCCCATCGCTCCCGAAGGTAGGGCCCGAGGAGCGGCCACCAGCAGGCCGTCACCCCGACGAAAATCACGGCCGAGCGAAGCACCACGGGCCAGCCTTCCCCGTTCATCCACGCGCCGAGCCACGCGCCGGGCACCCCCACGGCCAGGAGGCGCAGCGTGAGCTGGACCTCGAGGCGGCGACCCCACAAGCCGAGATGCCGGACGCTGAGCCACACGGACACGATGTACCGCAAGACGTCGGCCAGGAGCATGCCGGCGAGCGCACCGCGCAGGCCGGCTCCCGGCGCGAAGGCCTCGCCCACCATGAAGCCGGCCGGGATCCCGAGGGCCATGGCGAGGGCCTTCGCCACGTCGCCCTGGGCGATCCGTTTGGGTTCCCCCGCGGCCAGGAACATCGCCGAATACGTCGTCGCCACGAGGTACACCCACCCGGCGCCGGCGAGCCATTGAATCGCCGTGCCCGCCCCATGGTAGCGCGGGTCGTAGACGAGCTGAACGGCCGTCGGGCCACCCGCGAGAAGCCCGGAGAGCGACCAGGCGGCCGCCACGAAGACCGGGCGCCGAAGCCGATCGAAGGGCTCGGCGAGCGGTCCACCCTCGGCCTTCACCTGCCGGTAGACGGGGAACATCACGTCGAAGGCGAAGCGCCCGAGGGCCTCCGCGGGTAGTCGCGCGATGACCGCGCCCAGGTGGTAGACGCCGAGCGCCGCCATCGGGAGCAACGCCCCGAAGAGCAGCTTGTCGGACTGGGACGAGACGAAGTGCATCAGTGTGCTGATGAAGACCCAGCGGCCGACGCGGATGAGCTCGCGGGCCGAATCGGGCTCCCAAGCCAAGCGGTTCACTGGCCCTGGCAGGGCCAGCTGGCTCAGGACCACCGTGACGAGCGCGCCGGCGATGCCGCCCACCACGAGGGCCGCGGGGCTCGGGTCGAGGGCGGCCCACACCACCATGGTCACGAGCCCGGTCACCTGGCTCAGCAGCGAGATGAGCTCCCGTCGCCGCAGCTCGAGGTCCCGGAGGGCGACGGCGAGCTTGGTGGACGCGAAGCTGGCCAGCGCCACGGAGATCCCCGCGACGGGCAGGAGCCAAGCAAGCTCCGGGGCGTCGTAGAACGCCGCCACGGGCCCACCGAGCCCCACGCAGGCCATCGCGAGCACGAGCCCGCGCGCGATCTGGAGCGTCCAGGCCGTGTCGCGGAAGGCCCGGTCTTCGCGCTCGCTCTGCACGATACTCACGTGCACGCCCAGATCGCTGAAGAGCTCGAGCCCTTGAAGCACACTCGTGACGATGGCCATCAGCCCGAAGGCCTCGGCGTAGAGCATGCGGCTCAGCACGACGTTGCCGACGAAGCGCAGGACCTGCGCTCCGCCGTAGCCCAAGGCGAACCAGAGCGCCCCGCGGCGTACGCGGCCCTCGAGGCGCTCCGGACGGCTCATGCGGCCCGCGATCAGACCGCGAAGGCGTCGAGAAACTCCTCGACGTTTCCGAAGCGGTCGGGATCGTTCTCCGCCTCGCTCGGCATGTTGAGAAGCACGAAGCCCACGTTCTCGACGCCGAGGCGCTTGCGGAAGGCCGCGAGCTCGGGCGCCGCGACGCCGGAGCTGACGACGACGAGCACGCCATCGGCCCGTCGCGCCACGCTGCGAAGCGACGCGAGGCCGCCGTGGCTCTCGAAGACCGAGAGCTCGAGGGCGGACACGAGCGGTACGGCGGGTGGTGCCGGCATGGCGGAGCGTCGCGGGGGCCGGGACTGCGTGGTGGAGCTGAGCACGATGGACGTCGAGGCCTCGCGCGGGGTCCCGGTGCCGCGCGAGGGCGGCGTAACGCTGGGGCTGCCGGCCGCCGGCGGGCGTGGCGGCGGCCGGATGGAGCCCGGGTCGTCGACGAGCACCGTATCGGGCATCTCCGCGTCTGCATCGAGCTCCAAGAGCAGGCGCCGCGCGCATTGCGCGTCATGCTCCGAGAGCCCGACCACGAGCATCTGTCCCCGCGCGCCTTCGAGGAGCTCCTGGAGGTCGGTCACGAGCTCGTGAATGGCCGTCTGCCGACGGGGCCAGGCGGACGCGCCCACCACGGGCCCGTTGCCCCACCACGCGACCTCGCGCGCCGAGATCAGGCGGAAGCGCCGGAACTCCCGAAGAAGCAGCAAGAGTACGGCCAGGCCCCCGAGGGCCAGAGGCACCGCGAGCGCGACGATCTTCTTCTTCTTCGACGGGTCCGCAAACTCGGGCGGCGTCGCGCGGGAGACGACCCGGAGTCCCGTAGGTACGTTCCGGAGCAGGTCCTCGACCGCCGTCGAACGTTCCGCCAGCTCCTGGAGGAGCGTGGTCTTCACGTTCACCTCGGCGAGCAAGCCCGCCGCCGCCGTCTCCACCTCGCTCATGGTGCCGGCGATGCTCGACTGCCGCGCCGCGAGGCGCTCGAGCGCGTCCGCGCGCTGCCGGGTCGCCGCCATCTGCGAGAGCGCCTCCTCGAGGTCCTTCTCGAGGGCGACGTAGGTCCGGTTTCGGCGCGTCGTCGTAACCGCCGTCTGCTGCGCCTCGAGCGCCTCCACCTGCCGGCGAAGTGAACGGACGCGCGGGTGTTCTTCGCCGAGGCCTTGCCCGCGCGCCTCCGCCAGCCGCTGGCGGAGCTCGGCGATGCGCGCCGACGCCATGGAGCTCCGCACCACGCCCGTGGTCGTTTGTGGCGTGAACTCGAGCGCCGCGCGAAGGCGGGCCACCTCGGCCTCCTTGGCCTCGAACTCGGCCCGGGCGAGGTTCGCCTGCGCGCGCACCCCGGCCTGCTCGCTCACGGCGCCGCTCCCCGCCATGGCCTCGCTGATGCCGTTCTCGGTGCGGAAGGTGTCGTAGGCCTCCCGCGCTGCGGCCAGCTCGTTCGTGGCCGCTTCGATGCGGGCGTCGAGGCTCGCGCGCTCGGTCTCGAGGCGTTCGCGCCTACGCTCCTTGGTCATCTCCACGAAGAGCTCGATGGCGGCGTTGGCCAGCCGCGACGCCTCCGTGGGCTGCTGGCCGACGGAGTTGAAGGTGAAGAGCCCGTTCTGCGGGTCCGTGCCTACCATCACGACGTTTCGCAGCACCACGAGGGGCATGTCGCCGAGGCCCTGCCGCTCCCGGAGCGTGCGCAGGTAGCGGTCCGAGTACGCCGTCGCCGTGAGCGAGGAGAACTCCCGCGTGGGGTCCGCCTGCTCATCCCCGGTGCCCACGTACAAGACGGCACCGCCCGACGAGTAGGTGTTCTTCACGAAGGCCTTCGCCACGCCTACGCCCACGATGGCGCCGACGAAGCCGACGAGCACCAGCACCTTCCGCCCGCGCCAGAGGACGCGGAGAAGGCGCATCAGGTCGACGGGTGCGCCGGGCCGGCCGGCGCCGACCGCCTCGTCATCCATGTCTTGGGGTCGCGCCATGGGTCTACCTCAACGCTACTCTCATCAGCGTCGCCGCAACACGCGGCGACCTCGGACCTGCTGGCGCCTTGCGGCCGCGCGCTCGGCGGCCTTCGAGAGGGAGGCGTCGGCCTCGCCGTCGCCGTCGAGATGCGCAGCCAGCGCTGAGATGGTCGGGAAGCGGAAAACGTCGGTCACCGTCAGCGGCTTGCCCGTCGCCTCGCCGATCATGCGGTGCGCCTGCACCGCCAAGAGCGAGTGGCCGCCGAGGTCGAAGAAGTTGTCGCGCACGCCCACCGAGGCCAAGCCGAGGAGCGTCTCCCAGACGCCGGCGATCTGCCGTTCCGTCTCGCCGCTCGCCGCTACGTGCTCCACGCCCGCGCCGCGCTGCGCATCCGGTCGCGGGAGCTTCTTCCGGTCGACCTTCTTGTTCGGCGTGAGCGGGAAGCGGTCGAGCTCCACGAGGTGCGCCGGCACCATGAAGGTCGGCAAGGTCTCGCCGAGGTGCGCCTTCAGCGCCGCCGGCTCCGCGGGCTCGCTCAACATCACGTAGCCCACCAGACGCTTGTCGCCGGGGTTGTCTTCCCGGGCGATGACGACGGCCGCGCGCACGGCCGGGTGGCTCTCGAGGCGCGCCTCGATCTCCCCGAGCTCGATGCGGTAGCCGCGAATCTTCACCTGGTTGTCGATGCGCCCGAGGAAGGCCAGGGAGCCGTCGTCGCGCCAGCGCACGGCGTCGCCGGTCCGGTACATGCGCGCGCCTGGCACGCTGGAGAAGGGGTCCGGCACGAAGCGCTCCGCCGTGAGCTCTTCGCGCTTCCAGTAGCCCCGCGTCACGCCGTCGCCGGCGATGAAGAGCTCGCCCTGCACGCCCGCGGGCACGGGCTCGCGCTGCTCGTCGAGCACGTAGAGCTGCGTGTTGGCGATGGGCGTGCCGATGGTGATCGGGCCCTCGCCGATGCGCGCCGTGGACGACCAGATGGTCGTCTCCGTGGGCCCGTACATGTTGGTGATCGTGGCCGACGTCGCGGCGCCCAGGTCCTTGGCGAGCTCCGGCGGGAAGGCCTCGCCGCCGACCATGAGCTGCTGGAGCCCCGCGAGCGCCGCCCGCGAGTCGTCGTTGGTCACGAGCATGCGCGCCATGGACGGCGTGCACTGCATGTGCGTGACCTGGTGACGCCGGAGCAAGCCCGCGATGCTGAAGTCGTCGTCGCTGCCGGCCTGCACGAGCGGCTCCTGCGCCCGGGCCCGAAGGCGGTCGAGGAGCGGCAGGTGCTCCATGACGAGCTTCGAGTCCACGCCGAAGTCGATGAGGCAACCGATCTCGTCCACGCCGATGTTGCGGCAGTCCTCGATCATGCGGAGCGCGCTCTCCGGCGTGCCGAAGAGGCTCGAGGTCTCGTAGTAGCGGTCGAAAGAGTGGTCGAGGAGCGCCTCGGCGTCATCGTCCGAGAGCTGGTTGAAGTTGTCCTCGAGGGACTTGTTCTCATCGGCCACGGCCGTGAAAGCCGGGAAGGCCCAGGCGTGGTCCTTGATGAGCGCCATGGACGAGCGGAGGTAGCCCTTCATGGGCTCGCGGACGGTCTCCCGCACGAAGTCCTCGTCCTCGGCGATGAACGTGTGGAGCATGAGCACCACGAGGCCTTCGCCTTCGTGCCCCGCGTCCTTCCAGGCCTGCCGGTAGACGGCGACCTTCTTTTTAACGTCCTCGATGCTCTGGCCGAGCAGATGCGTGAGGACGCCGCCGCCCAGGCGCCCGGCCATCTCGAAGGTCTTCGGGTTGCCGGCGGCGGTGATGAGGAAGGGCAGCTCCTTCTGCACCGGCCGAGGCAGCGTCTTGACCTGGATGGGCTTGCCGTGGGGCGCGTCGAAGGTGAGCTCCTCGCCGCGCCAGAGGCGCCGGATGGTGTCGATGTCCTCCACCATCTGCGCCTTCTGCCGGCCGAAGGAGCTCGGGCGAAGGATGAAGTCGTTTGGCTGCCAGCCCGCGGCGAAGCTGATGGCAACGCGGCCGTTCGAGAGGTTGTCGACGAGGCTCCACTCCTCGGCGATGCGCACCGGGTGGTGCAGCGGCGCCACGCAGGAGCCGGCGCGGATGATCACGTTCTCGGTGATCGCCGCGATGGCCGCGCTCGCCACGCTCGGGTTCGGGTAGAGGCCGCCGAAGGCGTGAAAATGACGCTCCGGCGTCCACACGGCCTTGAAGCCGTGCGTGTCGGCGAAGCGCGCCCCCTCGAGGAGGAGCTGATACTTGTCCGCGGCGTTCTCGCCCTCGTCCGAGGCGAAGTAGAAGAGGCCGAAGTCCACGTGCCGGTCACTCGTGCGCACGGCGCCGCCGGCGCTCACGAGGCTTCGGTCCTCGTCGCCAGCGAGCACGACCTTGAAGCCGCGGGAGAGCGTCCAGAAGAGCTCGAGCACGGAAATGTCGAAGCTCAGGCTCGTGACGGCCAGCCAGGTGTCCTGGGTCGCTCCACCTTCGCCGCCGCCGCCACGCGCGATGCGCTCGTCCATGCCGACGAAGAAGTTCGCGACCTGCCGGTGCTCGACCATCACGCCCTTGGGCGTGCCCGTCGAGCCGCTCGTGTAAATGAGGTAGGCGAGCTTGCGCGAGTCCCAGCCCTCGGCCGCGACGCGCTCGCTCGAGAGGCCCTCCGGGAGCGCGTCCATGAGCACGCGCTTGGCGTCCGTGCCCGGGAGCACGCCGGCGGTCTCGCTCTGCGTCACGACCACCGGGGCGCCGCTGTCCGAGAGCATGAGGGCCAGCCGCTCCGCCGGGTACGTCGGGTCCAGGGGCACGTAGGCGCCGCCGGCCTTGAGGATGCCGAGGGCGCCGACGACGAGGTCGAGGCTCCGGTCCGTGCACAGGCCCACGGGCACGTCCGGGCCCACGCCGAGGCCACGGAGATGATGCGCGAGCTGGTTCGCGCGCCGGTCGAGCTCGGCGTAGCTGAGCGCCGTGTGCCGGTACACGAGCGCCGGCGCGTCCGGCGTGCGCGCGGCCTGCTCTTCGAAGAGCGTGTGAATGCCGGCCTCGGCCGGGAAGTCCCGCGCCGTCGCGTTCCAGCTGCGGAGCACCTTTTCGCGCTCGTCGTCTCCGAGCAGCGGGAGCGTGCGCACGGAGCGATCCGGGTCGGCGGCGGCGGCGCTCGCGAGCACCTCGAGCTGGGCCGCCAGCCGCGCTGCGTCACCCTCGCCGAAGCGGTCCGCGTCGAAGACGAGCTGCGCGGTCTGCCCGTCGGTCACCACGGCGGCACGCGCGCCCGAGGGAAGGGCCGCCGCTTCGAGCGAGCTGACGCGGTCGAAGCAGAGGTCGTAGTGTGGCCGCGCGGCGTCGGGCTGACGCTGCAGGAGATCGCGGAGGAAGGTCCCCCGCTTTTCGGCGCTGGCGAGGGCCTTGCCGGCACGCTCGCGGAGCGCGGCGAAGCTCGCCTCCCCGTCGACCTTCAGCCGAAGCGGTACCCGGTCGGCGTAGAGGCCGGCGCCGCGCGCTGCGGCGTCCGCAAGGCCCGGGTGCCCGTGACCGAGGTCGAAGCTCGCCTTCCCGTTCGTGCGCGCGAGCCACGCGCCCACGCAGGCGAGCGCACCCTCCGGCGACGCCTCGACGCGCAGCGGCTGCCGGGCCACGCGGGCCGCAGCGTCGGTCTCCGGCGCGGCACCGGCGAGGCGCGCCGGCTCGAGGGTCAGCAGGCGCCGGGTCCAGAAGGGCTCGCTCGCGGCGAGGGTGCCGTCGAGCTCGCCAAGGGCCGCCCTACGTTCGGCGGGCGTGACCAGCGATGCGCCGGGCCGCAGGCCGACGGCGGCGAGGTCGACGGGCGCCCCTTCCAGGTCCGTGAAACCCAAAAGACGGAGCGCGCCCGCCGCGGTGGCGACGATGGCCGCGCCCTCGTCCACGGAGATCACGGTGCCCGGGGCTTCGGAGACGCTGTCCACGTCCCGCTCCGCCGCGGTGACGAGGAGGGGCACGTCGCCGACGAAGACCTTCGCCACGGCGACGGGGTTGGCGTAGCGGCCGTGGTCCAGCGCGCGCACGAGCGCGTCGAGGGCATGCGCAGGCTCGTCGAAGTCGAGCGTCGCGGCGCCGGCGGGCCGATGGTCCCGCGCGAAGTAGCTCCGCTTGCTGAGGTCCTGCTTCTGCCGCGTGACCTCTCCAGTCTCGCCGAGCTGCGTGACGAGCTCGCCGAAGGTCTCCGCACCGAGCTCGTAGCAGCGCGTGTTGAGGGTCAGGCAGCTCTCGCGGTCGGCGAGGTCGAAGAGACGCTGCGCGACCACGTCGCCTTAGTCGATGCCGCCCTCGATGAGATGCCAGCTCACGCCGTGCGTGCGCTCGCCCGCGGCGATGGCCCAGACCGGCGCGTTGAGGCCCGCGTAGCGCGGGAGCGGGCCGTCGTGGAAGTTCACGGCGCCCTTGCTGGCGAGCCCGATGACGTCATCGGGGATCACCTTCAGGTAGGCGATGCTGAAGAGCCAATCGAAGCTCTCGGTCCCGAGGCGCGCCGCGAGGTCCTTGCCCGGCGCATGCACCGGCAGCTCCCGGGATTCGGCCCAGGCGGCCACCTCGGCGTTCTCGGTGATGACCGAGAGCACGCGATGGCCGTCGCCCAAGAGACGCTCGGTGCACTGCACGAGCAGCGTTCCGTTACCGATGACGTGGCAGGAGAAGGTATGGGTCGTCATGGAAGCAGGCTCCTCGCCGGCTCGAAGGTTCGGGGTCAGAGGCCGGCGGCGCCGCCCCCATCGTCGCCGCGGAAGATGAGCGTGGTGAAGGCCGCGGTCAGGCCCAGGCTGATGATGGGCGCGACCACCGCCATCACGTCGCGCGTGCGCGCCAGCCGCGTCGGCGCGACGTACACGACGTCACCGGGTGCGAGCAGCGGGTCCGCGGCGTCACCGTCGAGGAGGTCGCCGAGGCGAGCGCGATAGACCTGCGGCGCGGCGTGGTTTCCGCGCACCACGATGATGTCCTGCTTGTCGCCGTCCGCCGTGGGACCGCCCGCGAAGGCCAGGGCGCGGGTCAAGCGCAGACCCGGGCGGAAGGGGAACGTACCGGCCCCGTTCACCTCGCCGATCACGCTCACGAGCGTGTCGAAGTGCGGCGGGATGTAGAGGTGGTCGCCGGGGATCACGTTCACGTTGTGCTGAGCGTCGCCCTCGATGGCGCGCGCGACGTTGACCGGGAGCGCTTCGCCGTCCCGCACGAGGCGCGCGCTCAAGAGGTCCGCCGTCGGCACGGCGATGTCGTCCTGGTCCGTGGTGGCCGTACCGCCGGCCATGGCCACGAGGTCCGCGAGGCGCGTTCCGGGGATCACCGCGTAGCGTCCCGGCGCGTTCACGGCGCCGAGGACCGTGGCCTGTTGCCCGTCCGGGGCCGTCAGCACGAGCGTCGCGCGGACCGTGCGATCGTAGGGCTCGAAGGCTTGCTCGATGCGGCGCTCGGCTTCCGTCAGATCCACGCGGGCCACCTCGACGTCCCCGGCCAGCGGGACGTGGAGCACGCCGCGCGCGTCTACGGTGAGCAGCGGAACCTCGAGGGTATCGGCGCTGTCGAGGCGGAGCGTCACCACGTCTCCGGGTCGAAGCATCATCGGCGCCGGCGGGTCGTTGGGCATTCCCGGAAGCGGCGCCGCGTCGACGGGGTCGAAATCCGCGTCGTCCTCGGGCATCACTGGCAACGCGGGAAGACTCGCCATGCATCCCGTGATAAGCGTCACGATAGACAAAATCGAGAAAAACCGGGGCAGCCGGGGGAATTGGTCCGTCATCGAGGACACGAAGCGCAGCATGAGGCAGAAGTCCGTTCTGTTCAAGGTTGAAATTTCCGCTCGTGACGGCTATCTCACCACTACCCTGCGTACCATGAGACGGCTAGGGCGCATGCGTCGCATGCGTGAGCCTTGCAAATGAGTTCCCGTCACCGTTCATGGTGGACAACCAATGTTTTCTGGTGAGAACCCCGACAGCGGCCTGCTGAGGCCCTACCACTCGACGCTGGTGCTTCTGCAGCGCCTGGCGGACGTGTGCATGATCGTGCTCGCGCACGTGCTCGCGGTCCGACTCTACGACGGCGCCGTGTGGCAGCCCGCGTACACCGTGGCGGCCACGAGCGCGGGCCTCGTGTTCATGTTCGCCGCCGAGGCCTTCGGTCTCTACCGAGGCTTCCGCGGCGTGCCGCTCCGGAACGAGATCACGCGCGTGTGGGCGGCATGGGCCATCGTGGTGGCCGGTCTCCTTTTGGCGGCCTTCGCGCTGAAGCAAACGGCCGCCTACAGCCGCGTCGCCAACTTCATCTGGTTCCTCGGCGCGCCGACCTTCGTCAGCATCGTGCGCATGGTCGCGCGCCTCCTGCTCAAGGAGGCCCGTCGCCGCGGCCTCAACACCCGCCGCGTGGCCATCGTAGGCATGACCGAGATGGGCGAGCGCGTCGCGAAGCGCATCCGCGAGACGCCCTGGCTCGGCATGGACCTCGACGGGGTCTACGAAGACCGGGCCCTCGAGCGCTGCCACGAGGTGCGTACGAGCGTCGCGGGCTTCTCGGGGAACTTCGCGATGCTCGTTCAGCGCGCGAAAGAGGGGAAGCTCGACGCCATCTACATGTGCCTTCCGCTGAAGGCCGAGCCGCGGGTGAACGCGCTGCTTCGCCAGCTCGCGGATACGACGGCGAGCGTCTACTACGTGCCGGACTTCTACGCCTTCGACCTGCTCCACGGCCGCTGGAGCCAGCTGGGCGAGATCCCGCTCGTGAGCGTCTTCGAGACGCCTTTCCAGGGCACGGACGGGTGGCTCAAGCGCGCCGAGGACATCGTGCTCGGGTCCCTTGCGCTCGCTGTCGCCGGCATCCCCATGCTCTTCATCGCCCTCGGCGTGAAGCTCACGAGCAAGGGCCCGGTGTTCTTCCGGCAGCGGCGCTACGGCCTCAACGGCGAGGTCATCGATGTGCTCAAGTTCCGGTCCATGACGGTCATGGAGAACGGCGACGAGGTGAAGCAGGCGACGAAGAACGACGCCCGCATCACGCCCTTCGGCGCCTTCCTTCGGCGCACGTCCCTCGACGAGCTGCCGCAGCTCCTCCACGTCGTGAGCGGCTCCATGAGCCTCGTGGGCCCGCGGCCGCACGCCGTGGCCCACAACGAGCTCTATCGAAAGCGCATTCATGGCTACATGCTCCGGCACAAGGTGAAGCCGGGGCTGACGGGCTGGGCGCAGGTCAACGGCTGGCGCGGCGAGACGGATACGCTCGAGAAGATGGAAAAGCGCATCGAGCACGACCTCGACTACATCCGGCGCTGGAACCTGCTTTTCGACCTGAAGATCGTCTTCATGACCTTCTTCAGCCGCAGCGTTCACGCCAACGCGCGCTGACTCCCGCGCGCTCACTTCCGCGCGCTCACGTGTCCTCGTCGATGGCGGCGCAGCCAAGCGGCCGGGAGACCCCCGCTAGCGGGGCGCAAGTCGTGCTCCTCAATTGTGCCGAGATTGTGTAACGTCCCGGCCCGGGGACGCGCGTTGGGGAACGTGCGTCGCGCTCTCGCGACGTGCGTGCTGGGACGTGCGTGGCGTGGCGGGCGCGCCGGGACGTGCCGGGGGGGCGGGACACTGAGGAGCCATCGTGAGCATCGAACCGGACACCGCACCGACGACCCAACCTGAGTCCGGGCACCACGAGACGAAGCCCGAAGACCGGCTGCCTTTCTGGCAGAAGGCGGTCTACGGAAGCGGCGCGCTGGTGAACAACCTGCTCGCCGTGGCCATCGGCAACATGATGGCCCTGCTCAACCTGGTGTGGGGCATGAACCCCGCCTTGGTCGGCGCGCTCGGCGGCCTACCGCGCATCGTCGACGCCATCACGGACCCGCTCATGGGTCATATCTCCGACAACACGCGGACGCGCTGGGGTCGGCGCCGCCCGTACATCTTCGTCGGCGCCATCTTGGTGGGCCTGGTGTTCGCGGCGCTGTGGCAGCTCCCGGCGGACAAGAGCGAGGACTTCTACTTTTACTGGTTCCTCATCGGCTCGATCGTCTTCTTCTTGGCCTACACGGTCTTCGCGACGCCCTGGGTGGCCCTCGGCTTCGAGCTGACGCCCGACTACCACGAGCGCACGCGCCTCATGGGCGTGCAGTTCTTCATCGGCCAGTTCCCCTACATCATCGCGCCCTGGTTCGTGGCCATCACCACCTGGGCCGTCTTCACGGACCAGGCCCAGGGCGCGGCGGTGCTGGCGGTGATCGTCTGCGTGGTCGCGATCGTGTTCGGCGTCTTGCCCGCCGTGCTCCTGAGGGAGCGGCCCCTGCCGCCGAAGGTCGAGACCGGGGAGGAGAGCAAAGGTGCCGCCGCCGCCGCCGTCGGCTTCTTCAAGGCCTTTCTCCAGACGCTGAGCTCCGGGCCCTTCCTGCTGCTCTGCGCCGCGACGTTCCTGGTCTTCAACGGCTACCAGCTCGTCGCCTCCTTCCAGCTCTACGTCACGATTTACTACGTGGCCGGCGGCGACCAGGCCGTGGGCGGCGAGTGGTTCGGCTGGGCCGGCTCGGTCATGAGCGGCGCCGCCTTCTTCGTCATCCCCTTCGTCACCTGGCTCGCGGGCAAGATCGGCAAGCGGCGCGCCTTCTACGTGTCCACGTCGCTGGCCATTCTCGGCTACGTGATGAAGTGGTTTTGCTACACGCCGGAGGTGCCGTGGCTCGTCATCGTGCCGGCGCCTTTCATGGCCTTCGCCCTGGGCGGCCTCTTCACGCTCATGCCCTCGATGATCGCGGACGTGGTCGACCTGGACGAGCTCAAGACGAGCGAACGCCGCGAGGGCCTCTTCGGCGCCGTGTTCTGGTGGGTGGTGAAGCTGGGCATGGGCGTGGCGATGTGGGGCGGCGGCGTGCTGCTGAACTACACGGGCTTCGACGTGGAGCTCGGCAACGACCAGACGGCCGAGGCGATTCATCTGATGCGCGTGTTCGACGTGGTCGTCCCCGCCGTCACCGCGGGCCTCGCCATGTTTGCCATGAGCAAGTTCCCGCTCACGGAGGCCAAGGCCTTCGAGGTGCGCGCGGAGCTCGACGCACGGCACGCCGCGGCCGAAAAGAAGAACGAGACCGACCCGACGACGTTCTAGATCGGCGGATGGACCGGCTACCCCGGTCCCGGAGCAATTTCGCCGTGCGGGTCCAGTCCTACCGCGGGCGCCCCAACCCGCGGTTCTAGATCGGCGGATAGACCGGCTACCCCGGTCTCGG